>NZ_JAJBUX010000037.1:0-63681 GCF_020860125.1 Cloacibacillus sp.
GTACGCTGCCGACCATCGAAGATGACTAATAAAAACAGCACCACGGTAATGGATAGCAGGAAGATAACGGGCATAGTCCACGACGCTGCCTGATCATATAAAGCGCCCAGAAGCGCCGGACTGACGGCGGCCAGGGCGTAACCGAAGGACTGCGAGATCCCTGATAAGGCCGCGGTTTGCGCGGCGTTGCTTGTGCGAAGTCCCATCAGACACATAGAGAGGCTCAGGCATGCTCCTGTGCAGAAGCCGCAGAGCAGCACGCCGAGCAGAAGGGCAGAATACGAATCCTCCAACAAAAAGAGGAAAAGGCCAACCGTGTAAATTCCCGCGATCACGCTTGCCAGAAGTCGTTGCCCCTTCATCCTGCCGGCCCACATCGGTATGGCAAAGGACGCGGGGATACCGATCCACTGGTAGATCGACGCAAAATATCCCGCGGTATCCGGCGATACTCCTTTGGATTGGAGAATCGCCGGCAGCCACGCCACAAAGCTGTAAAAGAGCAGCGACTGTACGCCCATGTAAATTGCCACATTCCACGCAATGGGCGATTTAAACATGGCTTCCAACCTGACAGGAGCCTGCGCGGACGATGAAACCACGCGGTAGCCCCACAGGTGAACCCAGAGCAGAATGGCGGCTATAGCCAAAATCAGCCAAACAGCCAGCGCGCCGCGCCATCCGAAAGGATTCGCATTTGCGATAGGAATGCTGACTCCGGATGACAGCCCGGCGGAAAGGGCGATACTGGTGGTATAAACGTCGGTGAGGACGCCCACTTTGGTGGGAAACGCGGACTTGACGATGCTGGGCAGCAGCACATTGCCAAAGGCGATGCCGATTCCAATGACGGCGGTGCCGCAAAAAAAGGCGCAGGTTCCGCCAGCGGACCGCAGGGCGATGCCTGCCGCCAAAATAAGCAGACTGACCGTCAGTGTTTTCTCCGTACCAAACCGTATGGCCAGCTTTCCCGCGAACGGGGATACGACGGCGAAGGCAACCAGCGGAACGGTCGTGATCAGTCCGGACATTGAACCGGAGAGGTGTAAATCGTTCATAATATAAGATATCAGAGACCCCACGCCCGTAATCGGAGAACGTAAATTGCAGGCGAGCAGGATAATACCGGCAATCAGTAATTTATCCTTATTTTTCAAAAGTAAAGACATCGGAATACACCCTCTCATAGTATGATTTTTATAGCGCGCGCGTCTACTCCAGCGGCACAAAGCTCTCCCGCCGTTCTCTGCGCGGCGCCGCGCGCCGCCGGTTATTTTTGTCGGGACTATTCCAAGAGGAAACCAGACAGATTTCCGGTGGGTTTATTACCCACTAACAATTGGCTCCATGCCTGTTGCCCGCTAAGGAATTTATTGAATAGCCGCTCCACCGACGCAGAGAATTTGCAGAGTGCAGTTAGCTTTGGCCAACTATCTTATATTATATCATAATACCGTTTTTAACAAGTTATGCTTTGCTTTTATCAGAAACAAACCGCTTTCACCATTATATTTTAGGCTGTCACAATCTGCCGTTTCCAGAATCAAAGAGCTATTCAAGAGAATTATCCGCAGAGATGCCGCCATTTACCGTATCTCTTTGACATACGCGGCGGACATCTTCGCGCAGATTTCCATCTTTTTCTTCATCGGGCATTCGCTAAAAGATGAAAAATAAAGGATATTTAGCTGCGGCGTAACGCCTTTCCGCCTTTTTTATATTAAAATTAAGCACTATCCGCCGTGTATTTTTTACTTTTTGTTATGTACACTATAGGTGAGATAAAGTTATCCTCTTATAATGAGAAACGAGGTCAAGCAATGAAGAAAACGTTAGAAAAGGTCAAAAAGTTATTACCCTTTATCGGGATCATGCTCTTTGCCTTCGCCATATATACACTGCATAAGGAGCTTGCGCATATGTCCTTCCGTGATCTGCGGAAAGCCTTTGCCCTGATTCCGATTTCAGGGGTATTTCTCGGACTGCTGATCGTGGCGGTTAATTATATAATTCTCTCCTTTAACGACATGTATTCCGCTCATGAGATAGGCGTCAGGCTCCCCTACCCTAAGGTCGGCGTGATCTCCTTCGTGAGCAACGCCATCGGCTTTAACCTTGGCGCCTCCGCCATCTCAGGCGGGGCCGTCAGATACCGCCTATTTTCCATTCTTGGACTGGACGGCGGGCAGGTGGGGCGCATAGTGGCGCTCAATCAGATATCGCTATTCTTCGGTCCCTGTCTGGTCGCCGCACCGGCGTTTTTCTTCGCCCCCGACACGATCTTTGCGCACTTTGGCTGGCCGCAGTATGTCCGCTATCTCATCGCCCTCGGCTGCGCCCTGGCTCCGGCCATCGCCCTCTGCGCGGGAGCGGCGGCCGCGCACGGACATGTTTTTGCCGTCAAAGGGATAAAGATTTCCCTGCCGCGTCCGCGCGCCATGCTTTTCAAGTTTACGATAGGTTTTCTTGACGTCACGACGGCCTCCCTCGTGCTCTACTCCGTGCTGCCCGATCACAGCGCGCCGCTTCTTATTTTCGTCTCGGCCTTTGTCGTATCAATGATGGCCGGAACGCTGAGCCAGGTGCCTGGAGGCCTTGGGGTATTTGACGTTACTCTGATAATGCTGCTTTCGCCATTTTACCGCCACGCCGATATGCTGAGCGCGATCCTCCTTTACAGGTTTATCTATTACATAATCCCCTTTGTCTGCGCGACGGCGATACTCTTTGCGGTCGAATTGAGCGGAAGGCTCTCCCGCTACTTCGGCAGGCTGGAGTCTTTTCTCCCAGATGCCGCCGCCATATGGACCTTCATGGCCGGCATCTGGCTGCTTCTCTCCACTGCCGCGCCGATCTTCAGCGGCGGCTGGAGCAGGCTGGGGGCGCTGCTGCCTCTGCCTCTGTTCGAGGCCTCGCACTTTATCAAAAGCGTGGCGGGCACATTCCTCCTCTTCCTGGCCTGGGGGCTCGCAAAGCGGCTCAAATCTGCGTGGACGGTGACTCTGCTGACGCTCTCCGTGTCGCTGATTTTTTCGTTGCCAAACGATATCACTCCTTTTAGGGATTCATTTTTCCTGCTGCTGCTGATTGTGCTTCTTTTTTCGCGGCGCAGTTTTTACCGGCTCTCCTTTTTCTCCGCGCCTGATTTGAAATGGAGCATGGCGATCCTCACCGCCGTCGGAGCCGTAATTTGGTGGGGGTTTTTTGCCTACCGTCACGTCGAGTATGCTAACGACCTCTGGTGGACCTTCGCCTTTGATTCCGCGGCTCCCCGCTTTCTGCGCGCCGCCGCTGGAATGTCCTTTGCCGCGCTGCTGATATTCCTCTTTCTCTGGCTGCGGCCGTCGCGTCCAGCCGCCGCGCAGCCCTCAGCCGCCGAGGTAAAAGCGCTCGTCGCCGGTTCCTACGCGGCGGACGCCGCCCTGGCGCTGCTTGGAGATAAGAGGTTTTTTATGTCACAGGACAGAAAATCCGCGGTCATCTATTCCACAGCCGGCTCTTTCTGGGTCTCGATGGGAGACCCCATCGGTAAAAAGGAGGGCATGGCCGAGCTTATCTGGGATTTCTGCGAGGAGGCGGACCGCCGCGGCGCAAGCGCCGCCTTTTACGAGACCGGCGGCGAATGGCTTGAAGTTTACCGAGACGCCGGGCTTAGCGCCGCGCCGATCGGCGAAGACGCCCGCGTGGACATCTCCACGATCACCAGCTCACTTGACGGGGCGCGGTGGCGGAAGATACGCAGCATAAGAAAGCATATGGAGGGCGATGAGCTCACCTACAGCCTTATCAACGGAGATAAACGCGATAAGATGCTGCCGAAGCTGCGCGGAATATCAGACGAGTGGCTCCGAAAGGTGCACGGCACGGAAAAGGGGTTCTCTCTCGGTTTCTTTGACGAGGACTATCTGAAGAATTTCCCTGTGGCCGTCGCCTTAAAAGAAGGAGAACCGCTGGCCTTCTGCAGCCTGTGGCTTGGCGGCGGCGACGAATTTTCCGTGGATCTGATGAGGTATACCGACAGCGCCCCGCGCGACATTATGAGCTGGCTTTTCATCGAGACGATGATCTGGGGCCGCGGTCACGGCTATAAATATTTCCGCCTCGGCATGGCCCCGCTCTCAAATCTTGACCCGCAGAATTCTCTCTGGGAGCGCATGGGAAACTTCATCTACCAGCACGGGGAGCACTTCTACAACTTTAAAGGGCTGCGGCAGTACAAAGAAAAGTTCCAGCCGGAGTGGCAGCCGCGCTACATAGTCTATAAAGACAGGGCGGCCCTGCCGCTGCTTGCCTCGCAGCTGGTGAGGCTGATATCAAAGAAACATGCCGCCGGCGGCAGATGAGATAACGTGGCCGCTGCCTCCCTTTACCGTGTGGCAAACGTATCAATAAACGCCGATTTGGCTTTGTTAGGGAAAAAGATAAATCGCTATTTATCTTTTTCCTATAAAAAATGTAAATAGGTTTTGTGAATTTTACATGATAACAGGAAAATCGGCGCGAAGAAGTGCCGTAGGCTAAATAAGCCGGTCCCTAAGTACTGGAGCCGTATTGTTCATACGGCGATTGCAAGGCAATGTCCCCGCCGCAGGGCTGGGACATTTTCAAATTATCCGTATTGCCGCGGCATGCGGATGCGTCTGCCGCAGGACACTTAGGGACCGGCTTATGACGCATACGGTGCTTATTCGCGCCGTTTTTGATAAACGCCGATTTATCGTATTAATGCGTTTGCCATACACCGCGTTGTCAACTGCGGTGCGCGGCGCTGGATAATTGGGTATAATAGTATGATATGACTTACAGCATGGAGGAATTGATTTGTCGTTCGGACCGGAACTGATATGGATTTGGAGCAGAGAACTGGGCGCCTGCAGCGGCAGACGCGTACAGCGGGTGGACGGTGGCAATAATTCCGTTGTGCTCTCCTTTGGCGCTTCGGAGCTGCTTTTGTCGTGGGGAGCACAGAATTGCGGCGTGGTTTTGATATCGCAAAAGGAGCGAAAGTCGCTCCTATCCTCCGTAACGCAGACACCCCCGATAACGAACGCGCTGCGCAGCCATCTGGCGGGGTCCGAACTTACCGCCGTCGAACAGCTGCGCCGTGACCGCATTCTAAAATTTACCTTTCAGAAAACCGTTGGCGCGGGCTTTACCGCCAAGCGTTGTCTTATAATTGAGATAATGGAACGTTTTAGCAATATCCTTCTCACGGACGAGGAGGAAAATATCATCGAGACCGCCAAGCATATTCATCCCGCGGACAACAGTTTCCGCACCGTCCTTCCAGGACTCCCCTACCACCTGCCGCCGGCCTTCGAGGGGGTTGCGCTTGAAGATTGGCTTGCCGCGCCGGATGAGCTGTCCATTCAGAGAATCGCCGGATTCGGGAAGCCGCTGCTTAAGGCCCTCTCCGAGGCCGGAGTTGAAAAAGCCACCGGAATATTGAGCCGTTTTTATAACGACGGCGACACCTCTACATTTATTCCGCAAAAGCTAGGCCGGTATATCACCTCTCTGCCGAAGCTGCTGCCGGGTGCCGACCCCCTGGAAGATACCGGTACGGGAAGGCTGATAGCGCTCGCGCCACTGCGCGACACCGCCTTTGAGGCGCGCCGCAGGCGGGCCGTTCAGCTCATCGAAAAGGAGATCACGCGCAGGGAACGCCAGCAGGCGGATATAGAGGCGCTGCTCTCCGACAGCCGCGCGGAGCTTTACCGCCGGTATGGCGAGCTGATCATCGCGAATCTCTGGCAGATACGGCATAACGCCTCCGAGGCTGAGCTCAGGGGGTATGACGGCGAGGGAGAGGAGATTGTCCAAGAGGTGCCGCTTGACCCGCGGCTCTCGCCCTCACAGAACGCGGCGCGGTATTTTGCGAAATATAAGAAGATAACGGCGGCGCAGGAGCGCGCGGCGGCGCTGCTGACCTCTGTCAGAGAAGAGCTTGACGACCACCGCGAAGCGCTTGCTCTCGCCGGTTCCATCGGCGATACGGAGTCTCTTTCGATGCTGGAAGAGGAGCTTGGTCTTGCCAAGACGCCGGTTCAGAGGCGCGGAGGCAGAAAGAGGGAACCGCAGCTGCCGCCGCACCGGCGCTTTGAGTTCGAGAGGGCCATTATCTTCGCCGGGCTTTCCTCAAAGGGCAATCGATATGTCACCTTCAAGCTGGCCCTCTCTGACGATCTCTGGTTCCACGCGCAGGGAGTGCCCGGCTCTCATGTTATTTTGAGAACGCTCACGGCGCTCTCCGAGGAGGAGCTTACGGAGCTAAAAGATTTCTGCGCTTCGCTCGCGGTGTATTACAGCAAGGCTCGCGAAGCGCCGCGCCAGCGCGTCGACTATACGCGGAGGAGATATGTCAGCCCCATCCGCGGCGGGGAGGCCAACGTCACCTATAAGGAATTTTCCTCGCTGACGGCGTCGCCCGACAGCTGGCAGAGCTTTTTGGAGAGCCACCAAGCCGACGGCCAGGCAAAGTTATAGGAGAAATTAAGCCGCTCCCATCCTCACTTTTTTTAGGAAATCGGCAAGCTCCCGCGGCAGCGGCTGCGTAAAGAGCATCTCTTTGCCGCTGCGCGGATGTTTGAAGCCCAGCTTCCACGAGTGAAGAAAGACCCGCTCCGGACCGAATGGGGATTGTCTTGAGGGCGCGTATAGCCGGTCGCCCACCAAGGGACACCGGACCGCCTGCATATGTACTCGTATCTGGTGTGTACGGCCGCTGTGAAGGGTACACTTTACGAGGGAGTAGTTATTTACGTTCCAGAGCCTCTCATAGTCCGTCCAGGCCTCCCTGCCGTCCTCAACGCAGGCCATGCGCAGACGGTTATAGGGATCGCGGTCGATCGGATATTTGACGGAACCACGCTCGGAGGGCGTCATGCCGCAGCAGAGGGCGAGGTACTCTTTTCTGATCCGTCTCTCTTTGAAATCCTTAAAGAGCCCCTCCTGCGCAAGCCCGTTCCGCGCCACCACCATCAGCCCCGAAGTAGTCGCGTCGAGCCGGTGGACTATCCCCGGCCGCCGAACGCCGTTCAGCGTGCCGAGGTCGGGATAGCGGAAGAGCAGGCCATGCACGAGCGTGCCGCTCCAGTGCCCCGGTGCGGGATGCACGACCAATCCCGCGGGCTTGTTGACGACGATCAGGTCTTCGTCGTCATAGACCGTTTCAAAATCTATATCCTGCGGCTCAAGATCGAGCGTCTCCGCCGGCGGGATCACCACCGCCAGCGAATCCCCCTCCTCCACCTTCACGGCGGGTTTCACGCGGCGCTCGGGCGTCAAAGAAGCGTGCCCCTCTTTTATAAGTTTCTGGGCATAGCCGCGGCTCACTCCGAGAAGACGCGAAATGACAAAATCCAGCCGGTGCCCGGCGAGTTCCGCGCCGACCGTAAAATTCTGCACGGCAGAAGAAGAGGGGGCGGCAAGCAGCCCCTCCCCCTCTTCGTTGATATATTCTCTGTCTATACTACTGGGCGCTGAGCACATCGCGGCAGCGGTCGCAGAGGCCCTTTTCCGCAACTTCGGGACGTCTCTTCCAGCAGCGCGGGCACTTTTCGGCTGACGAGCGGTTGATGCCGATACGCAGCCCCGTCGTCTCATCGTCATAGACGATCTCCGCGCCGCTTATCTCGTCAACTACCCTGCAGGAGGAGACGATGAGGACGTTCTCCCACGTCTCGTCGCATATCCTGCCGGCAAGCGGCCGGTAGTAGTCGCTGAGCCTTATCTGCACATCCGCGTCGAGCGGGTGGCCGATAACTCCCTTGCCGCGCGCAGATTCCAGGCCGCGCAGCACACCCTGGCGGGCCAGCATGAGCATGTCCCATTCCCCCTCCACCGCGGGGTCTATACCCTCGGCGAGGCTGCCGGGCCAGTCAGCGAGCAGTACGCTCTGCGGCAGCGTCGGGTCCATCTCGCGCATCTTCTGCCAAATCTCTTCCGCCGTGAAGGAGAGGACGGAGGACATCATCTGCGTCACCGCCCGCAGCACCTGCCACATGACGGTGCATATCGAGCGGCGGCTCTTCGCCTCCTTGGCGTCGGCGTAGAGCTTATCCTTGCTCACGTCGATGTAGAACGACGAAAGTTCATTGTCGCAGAACTGGTGGATAAGCGTCATCGGCTGGTGGAACTCGTACTCGTCAAATCCCGTCGTTACGCGCGTACGCAGGCGCTCGAGCTTCAGCATTATGTACTGGTCGACGGGGGCGAGCTCGTCATGCGCTAGCATGTCCTTCGCGGGATCGAAGCCCGCGAGATTCGCGAGCAGGAAGCGTGCCGTGTTGCGTATCCTTCTGTATGACTCGATAAGGTTGCGGAATATCTCTTCCGAGATACGCACGTCGCCGCGGTAATCGGAGGAGGCTACCCAGAGGCGGAGGATGTCCGCGCCGTTCTTATCGATGATGTTCTCGGGCTTCATTACGTTGCCGAGAGATTTTGACATCTTCTGCCCGTCAGGCCCCATGATGAAGCCGTGGGTGAGGACCGTCCGGTAGGGGGCCGTGCCGCGCGTCGCCACACTGTTGAGCAGCGAAGTCTGGAACCAGCCGCGGTGCTGGTCGCTTCCCTCAAGGTACATGTCAGCGGGCCAGCTGAGGTCCTCCCAGTTGTCGAGTACCGCCGAATGGCTTGTGCCTGAATCGAACCAGACATCCATTATGTCGGAGTCCTTGCGCAGGTGGGTATGTCCGCACTTCGGGCAGACCGCGAGGTCTCCGATGAGATCTTCCGGCGTCATCGTCCACCAGCAGTTGCTGCCGTGCTCGCGGATTTTATCGGCAATGCGGCGCACGCGGTCTCCCGTCAGGATGACCTCTCCGCAGTCCTCGCAGTAAAAGGCGGGGATGGGCACGCCCCAGGTGCGCTGGCGGCTGATGCACCAGTCGGAACGGTCGCGCACCATATTCGTGATGCGGTCCTTACCCCAGTCGGGAACCCATTTCACCTCGTCGATGCACTTGAGCGCCTCGTCGCGGAAATCGGCGACGGAGACGAACCACTGATCGGTGGCGCGGAAGATTACCGGCTTCTTGCAGCGCCAGCAATGCGGATAGGAGTGGGTGATCTTGAGCTTGCCAAGCAGGCGCTTTGATTCACCGAGCAGCTCAAAAACCTTCTTCTCCCCCTCCGCGAGCGACATGCCGCCGAATATCGGCGTATCTTTATAATAGTGTCCCGTCTCGTCAACGGGGTTATAGATCTCTAAGCCATAACGCACGCCGGTCTCGTAGTCTTCCGTACCATGGCCGGGAGCGGTGTGGACGCAGCCCGTGCCGGAGTCGAGGGTGACGTAATCGGCGAGGACGAAGGGGGTGACGCGGTCGTAGAAGGGATGCTGCGCGAGAGTATTCTCGAGCTTCTCGCCCTTGCAGGAGAGTATCGGCTCGCCGAATTCAAGCTGCGTCGCCCTCTCCACCTCAGCTTTGAGCCCCTGCGCGATGAGGTATATTTTATCTCCGACCTGATAGAAGCCGTAATCGTAGCGCGGATGGACAGCCACCGCCATCGAGGCTGGCAGCGTCCAGGGCGTCGTGGTCCAGATGATGACGTCCACATCTTTACCGGCGAGCTCGGGGAATACCTTCGCCGCGTCGGTGTATTTATAGGCGACAAATATCGAGGGCGAAGTCTCGTCGGCGTATTCGATCTCCGCCGCCGCAAGCGCCGTCTGGCAGTCGGTGCACCAGTAGATCGCCTTGCGTCCCTTATAGACCAGCCCCTTGTCGACCATCTCCGCGAAGCCTTCGATCTGCGTCGCCTCGTAGGCGGGAACAAGCGTCATGTAGGGGTGGTCCCAGTCGCCGATGACTCCGAGGCGTTTGAACTGCCCCGTCTGTATGTCGGCGAACGAACGGGCATAGGCGGCGCACTTCTCACGAAGCTCCACCGGGTCGATATCGTCTTTGTTGAGGCTCTGCTCCTTGAGCACTTTGAGCTCGATGGGAAGCCCGTGCGTATCGTAGCCCGGCACATAGGGGGAGAAATAGCCGCGCTGCCATTTATATTTCACGACGAAGTCTTTCAATATCTTGTTTGTCGCCGTACCGATATGGATGCTGGCGTTCGCGTAGGGAGGCCCGTCGTGCAGAATGAAGGAGGGCTTATCCTTATTCTTTTTCTTGAGTTCGCCGTAAACGTCAATATCGTACCAGAACTTCAGAAATTCCGGCTCCCGCTGCGACAGGTTGGCGCGCATGGGGAAATCGGTCTTGGGAAGAAACAGGGTATCCTTATAATCGTTCGCCATTGAAATAACCTCCATATAAACTGAACGGAATTCCGTGAAGGATTCCATAATGTACAACTTGAGTATTATAGCAGAAAAGCGGCAATTGGTATAATGAAGCCTCTTCGGACAGACGGCGCGGTTTAGCGGATACGCAATATCAAAGACGGCCTCTCTGATATATAATTATTGGCAGACTGAATTTCGAAAATGGGTGACCTAGCGTGGAACAGTGGAAAAATAAGGGACTTTTTGCAAAAACTATCTATTCTCTGAACGGCCTGCGAACCGCCTTCCTGACAGAGAAGGCTATTCGCCACGAAAGCTTGGGGGTGGTCGTCGCCGTAAGCCTCGCGCTCTTTATGGAACGCGGCTGGAGCGACGTCCTATGCGTCTTTCTCGCCTCAATCTTTCCGATGACCGTTGAGCTGATAAACACGGCGGTCGAGAGGATCATCGACACACACTTCGGCCCCGCCTACCGCGAAGAGGTGCGCATCCAGAAGGATACGCTTTCCGCCGCCGTCTTCCTGAGCCTTATCATCGGCTATGGCCTCTGTATCAGGATAATTTTCTTTCCATAAAAACAGGAGGGCTCTTCCTATATTGACAAAAAGCCGCTCCGCTGTTGTTTCATGCGGGGCGGCTTTTGTTTCTTTTTCCTATGTCCCTGTCATCGGTAAACAGATGGTGTCTTTCGCGTTCAGCGGCCTTTCGGCATCAGTATGGAGAAGCTGTCTTCTTCTCCGCCGTCGTCTTCCGGCGGCGTCTCCTCTTCCTCATCGTCGCCGGCGTCGCTTTCCGCCGACTTTGAGGCGATGATCTCCGCCAGCTCGTCGTCGCTGATCATATCCATCGGCAGGCCGCTCTTTATTTTAATGAATTTACGCAGCACGCCCTCGATGTAATAATTGGTATCGGCAATCACCATCGCGCCCTCTTTTATACGCTCCGCTTTGATCTCGCTTACGAAGCGGTCCTCAAGGAGGTCTCCGGGGGTAAACGATTCTTTGTCGCCCTTCTTGGGCGGCTGCGGCCCGCGTCCAGGTTCAGGCTTTTTCGCCTCCGCGCCGCCGCCCTTGACGGCGGAGGATTCGGCGATCTTTTCCTTCTCCTTGGCGGTCGTCGTCTTGGCCTTTTTCTTTTTCAGCGCGTCCTTTTCTGGACCGTCGATCTCGACGATTATCTGGTTGTTGGTCTCTTTGGCCTTGAGTTCGCTCAGCAGCTCATTGAAAGTCGCTATCGCGCGAGTACCGGTCAGCAGCGGCTCCTGTGTCGGTTCCTCGATGCCGCCGCCGCGCACGGTGATCTCACAGAAGGAGATCGCGTCCTCGGGCACGGTCAGCTCAAAGCTCTTTACCAGAGGCGCCTTTCTCCAGGGTCGGAAGGTGACGTCCACCTTTACCTTGTCGCCGGGCTTGTAAAAGGGTTTCTCATCGGCGATCTCGATCTTTTCGATAAAGACGATCCGCGGGGTCTTGGTCATCTCAACGTCGACCTGCACGCCGTAGGGACTGATCTCGCGGAAAGGGTTCAGCGACATCACCTTGCCCATCGCCTCGATCTCCTTCTGGAGGGATTTGACGACGTCCTTATCGGAGTAGAAGATATTGCGGCGCGTCCAGGCTGGCGAAAGGTTGCCGCCTGAGACCGAATAGGAGACCAGCGCCGTCCCGGAACCGCGCTGGGCCCAGAGGCTGTCGATTATCCCCAAAACGCCTGTCGTGCCGATTTCCGGCCCGATATAAGGATCGGCGACGGTCTGGAAACGCTTTGTCTCGCTCTTGTTGGTCTCGACGTCGCGGAAGTTTACTGTGTAGCTTGAGGCGGCGGCAAGCTGGCCGAGAGTGCCGCCGATCGCCTCCGGGCGGTCCTGCGTCACAAGGCCGGTGATCTTGCCCAGGTAGCCAAGTTTGAAGGAGCTCTCCATGCTGGGGATTATCTTTAAGATGCTGGCATCCATCATCGCGTAGGAGACGCTGCCGCGATTGAACATCGGGTGGGCGAAGGCGACGAAACGTCCGTCTTTGGAAACCGCGGTCAGCGTTCCGATACCGCCGGCCACGAAGTCGCCCCAGGCAAGCGCCGCTCCCATCGCCGCGCCGGGCTTGGGCTCCCATTTTAGGTTTACAGGACTGTCGCCCCCGGCGGAAGAGCCGAGCGGGACGACGCGTAGGCCCAGTTTCTCTTCAAGACGCTTCGCGTAGCGGTCGCTGATACCGTCCACGGTCAGCGGCATCATCTTTTTTTCAAGTTTTTCGCCCGATACCACCTCGGCGCCGTCGGCTGACAGCGCCTCAGCATCGCCTGACAGCGGTTTTTTATCCTCTGATACGGTCTTGTCGCCGGATGTCTCGGCAGCTTTTTTATCATCGCTCGCCGGATGCTCCGCCGCAACTTCTGGGATATCAAACCAGGGCAGTTTTTCCGGCCAGTCCATAGCCTTTGACATCTCTTCTATTGGAGTGACAAGGCCAAGATTGTTGTCGGCGAAGGACCAGCCGTAGCCGATCGCGCCGATCAGTTTGCCGTCCACGTAGACTGGAGAGCCGCTCATGCCAGAGGCGATACCGCCGTTTTCGCGCACATATTTATCCTCTACGCGGATGAGGATGAGGTTTTTGGGGCTCGTCTTTTTGGGAACGATTCCCAGTATCGTAACTTTGAAGGGCGTTATCTCGGTACCTGAGAGCACCGTCCGCGCGTAACCCGTCATGCCGGGCTTTATTTTTGAAAGGGGCAGCACCGGATCGCTCGGTACAAATTTACCCGCGGCGGCGGCCGCGCCCGCGATGAGGGCGGCGAGAACGGCGGCCGCTGTTATGGCTGTTATGATTTTTTTCATATTATCCTCCACCTGCGCTATTTTTCGTTTTTGAGGAATCTAAGATACGACATGATCAGCTCGTCGAGCGAGCCGTCAAGCACCGCCTGCACGTTTCCGATCTCGCAGCCTGAGCGGTGGTCTTTGACCAGCTGAAAGGGCTGCAGCGTGTATGAACGTATCTGACTACCCCACGCTATGCTTCGCTTTTCTCCCTGTATGCTGTCAAGCTGTTCCTGGCGTTCCCGCAGCGTCCGCTCGAAGAGTTTTGAACGGAGCACCTGCATCGCGGTCGCCCTGTTCATGTGCTGTGAGCGCTCGGTCTGGCAGCTGACGATGATGCCCGAGGGGATGTGCGTAATACGCACCGCCGAGTCGGTCATGTTGACGTACTGGCCGCCCGCGCCGCTGGAACGGAAGGTATCCATCTTGAGGTCTTCGGGACGGATCTCTATTTCGACGCTCTCCGGCAGCACCGGCATGACCTCGACGGAGGCAAAGCTCGTATGACGGCGCTTTGCCGAGTCGAAGGGAGAGATGCGCACAAGCCGATGGACGCCCTGCTCACCCTTGAGATAGCCATAGGCGTAATCTCCCGATACCGATATAGTGACGCTCTTTATGCCGGCCTCCTGGTCGGGAAGCTCGTCTATAAGCTTCACCGTATAGCCGCGGTTTTCCACCCAGCGCATGTACATGCGGTAGAGCATCTGCGCCCAATCCTGCGAGTCCAGCCCGCCGGCGCCGGCGTGGACCGTCATTATCGCGTCGCCCGCGTCATACTCTCCGTCAAGCAGGATCAGCGTCTGGTATTCTTCGATGACCTTTTCGAGCTTCTCGGCGCGGGAATAGAACTCTTTCTCAAGCTCCGGGTCCTCTGCCTCGGCCAGTATCTCGGCGATCGCCTCAATATCCTCGAACTCGCCCCTCATCTCCGACGCCTTATCCAGGCGCGCCTGGCAGCGGGAGAATTCACGCGATACATCCTGGGCCTCCGGCGAACCCCAGAAGTCCTCTTTTTCCGTTATCTTATGAAGTTCCTTTAATTTTGCCTCGATGGAAGGCAGGTCAAAGACTTTCACGCAGCTCATCAAACGATGAACGCAGGTCCGTCATGACGGTCGATATGGGCAACACTACCATCAGTAACCCCTCCTGAAAATACGAATCAACTTTTATTATAACCGCAAAAGAACAAAATCGTATATAATTTTACCGAAGTCGACCGAGGGAAGTGGCAAAATGGCAAAGACAAATGACGAGGCTACCAGCCGCGCAATGATATTTGAGATGTTGATGGAAAACCCGGGGGAGATAATCCCCAGCTCGCTGCTGACACAAAAGCTCTCATCTTCACGCCAGGCGGTATTCAAGGCCGTCTGCGCCCTCAGGGACGAGGGCGTCCCCGTTGAATCGATTCCGCAGAGGGGCTACCGCCTCGACGGGATAGAGGATCTCCAAAAACTCAGCCCGACGATGATAGAATATTTCCTGCGCGGCAATCCCCTTTTTAACAGATGTATTTATATGAGGGAGACGGACTCCACGCAGAAGGTGATAAAGAAGCTCGCGCTGCAGGAGGCCGAGGCTGGCGTCCTGGCGCTCACGGAGCGGCAGAGCGAGGGGCGCGGACGCCGCGGCAGAAGCTGGCAGAGCCTCGACGAGAAAAATTTGATGTTCTCCATGCTTTTGCGTCCGGCGCTGAAGCCTGGCGAGGTGCAGCTGCTCAACCTCGCCGCCGGACTCGCCGTTAAGGAGACGCTGAGGGAGCTCTGCGGCATTCCCGCGGAGCTGAAGTGGCCTAACGACATCCTCTGCCGCGACAGGAAGCTCTGCGGCATCCTCAGCGAGGCCTCAGGCGAGCCGGACCGGATATATTACGCGGTTACGGGCATCGGTATCAACGTCAATATGGAATCCGCCGACATCCCCGACGATATATCCGCAGTCGCCACCTCCGTCTGTATCGAAAGCGGAAGACAGTTTGCCAGATGGAAGCTGCTGGTGGAATTTCTCGACCGTTTTGCCGGTTTCATGTCCCTTCTTACCTCTCGCGGCGGCGCGGCGAAATTGCTCGCGCTTTACCGGACGGGCTGTGATACGATAGGGAAGGATATCCGCGTGATGCAGGACGAAGAGGTATTCACCGGCAGGGCGACGGATATCACGCCAGAGGGCGCGCTTGTCGTGCAGACCGGCGAGGGAGAAAAAATATTTGCCGCGGCGGATGTTCACCATTTGCGCATGGCATAAGGAGTGAGTATCGGATGAGGCTGACGGAACGCGCCCGCACAAGCGGCTGAGCTGCGAAGATAGCTCCGGCGGAGCTTGACAGTATATTAAAGGATCTTCCTGTCTTTCGTTCGGAGGAGCTGCTCGCCTCCTGGAATCACGGCGAGGACGCGGCGCTTTGGAAAATAACCGATGAGCGGATCGGGATATTGACGATCGATTTTATCACCCCGGTGGTCGACGACCCGAAGAGGTTCGGCGAGATCGCGGCGGCGAATTCTCTCAGCGACGTATACGCGATGGGCGGCAGGCCGATAATCGCGCTGAACGTCGTCTGCTTCCCCACCTCCTGCGAGCCGATCTCCGTGCTGCAGGATATCCTGGAGGGCGGCGCGCGCAAGATAATCGAGGCGCGGGCGATGCTGGCGGGCGGCCACAGCGTGCAGGACGAAGAGCCGAAATACGGGCTCGTCGTCTTTGGCGAGGTGGATAGCGACGAGATGTGGACCGTAGGCAGCGCCAAGGAGGGCGACTCGCTCATCCTTACAAAGCCGATAGGTACTGGGATTGCCGTCACGGCAATCAAGGCTGGACTCTTTTCACCGGAGAACATCGAGGCGGCGGAGCTGAATATGGCAAGGCTCAACGCGGTGCCGCCGCTGCTGCCCAAGAGGCTGCGTATGGCGGTAAACGCCTGTACGGACCTTACGGGCTTCGGACTGGCCAGCCACGCGCTTGACCTCGCCTCGGAGGGCGTCTCGCTGGAGATAGACTGCGCGAGGGTCCCGTTGCTGCCCGGGATAGCGGAGATGGCGGATATGGGGCTGATACCGGCCGGTTCCTACGAGAACAAGAAATATATCGGCGCTAAGGTCGTAAACGATTCGCCTATGGGACGTTTTGCCGAGGACATCGCCTTTGACCCGCAGACATCGGGCGGACTGCTGCTCGCGGTCCAGCCGCGCGAGGCGGAAGAAATCGCCGCGATACTTAGGGAAAACGGTTTCGCGGAGACGGCGCTGATCGGAAGGTTCGTCAAGGGTGAAGAAAAGCTGATCTTAAAGTAAGTTTTGGGAAAAAATTAAAGGGTGGGCTGACCTATTGTCGTCAGCTCACCCTTTTTAATTGCGGCCCTCTCATTGTTCTAGGCGATAACGTACATTACCGCGCCGGCGACGCAGGCGACCGCCGCAAGTCCGAGCATCAGCATGTTGTTGACCTGTCCGGCCTTCTTCTTATCATCCGCGCTGAATTCCCTGTAACCACAGTTCGTGGAGAGGTTTTCTTTTCCGTCCATGTCGTACCATTTCTTGAGATAAACCGGCGTTCTGAGTGTGAATTTCATCTTCGTATCCTCCTGTATCTGTTGTATTTTTTATCTTGGTGCCGCTCTTTCTTTGTGATTATATTTTCGCAGAAGAGGTCGTTTTCAGCCATAGAGAGCTGAAAGAACTTAGGCAGCTTTACTAAAAAAACTAAATCAGTTCGCTATTTTCGCTTCAGTTTTGGTATAATCGCACAAAGATGTTGTTTATTCGGGATTGGAGAGGCAAAATGAGAGAGAGACAGATAACGCTGGACGAGACAGACTGGAAAATACTTGAGACGCTGCAGGATAACGCCCGTTCCACCTTCACGGAGATCGGGCAGATCGTAGGGCTCACCGCTCCCGCCGTCAGAGAGCGGATCAGGCGTATGGAGGACGAAGAGCTGATCGCGGGATACAGGCCGGTCATCAACTACAATGTTCTCGGTCGTCCGCTGCACGCGCTGATCTCTCTTAAATACAAAAGCGCCTCACGCGCCGCGGAGCGCTCGGAGTTTTCGCAGCTCGGCCTTTTTAAGGATATTCCCGGTGTGCTGAGGTCCTGGCTGGTGACCGGCGACACGGAGTGCGTAATAGAGGCCGTCACCGCAACGATGAAGGAACTTGACGCGATACTCGTGGAGCTTAACAGGCTGGGCTTCCTCACCGTAACGTATATGGTACTTGAGGATACGGGAGAGAGAAACTGCCGCAAACTTTAACACAGAGCATTTATATAACGGCCATTAATATGAATTGAAGGAATAGAAAATAGCCCTGCCGCTCACGGCTCTCAATATTTGATCGGCACGGGCGACCTTATACGGTTGTTTATCTTTCCTGCCCAGGCATTTTTCAAGTAGCCAGCCCCGCTGAAAATCTAATTTTTGCCGCTGTCAAAAATTTTTTCTTCTCACTGAATGCAGTCTATGCAAAAAGAGGACGTCCGCCGCGATGTACCGGGGACGTCCTTATGCCGTTCTGTTTTTTGTATCCTACTTTATTATCCCAGCCTGTTCGCCCGTGAGCAGAGCCAGATGGAGATAACAAGGAATACCGCGTTGGCCGTCCAGGCGGCGACAAAGGGCGGAAGCGTGCCGCTCTCGCCTAAGGCCCGGCTGAACGACATTATCACGTAGTAGACAAAGATGATAATGACGCTATATCCCAGTCCCACACCCGAGCTTGAACGCTGCGGCCGGCTACCGAGCGCGGCTCCCAGCATCGCGAATATCAGGCAGGCCCAGGGAACGGCGATCCTCAGCTGAAGCGCCATCCAAAGGTCTCCAGTACCCTCGCCCATCTTCTCTTTGAGCTTCACGGCGGTTACCAGCTCCGGGATCGTCATCTCATCGGGAGAGCTGGACTTGGTGGAGATCTCGTCCGGTCCGAGATTGAGAGTGAGCGCCTGACGGTTGAACTTAAAGAGCAGTCCCACCTCTTTGGTCTCTTTCTTTATCTCATAGACCGCGCCGTCCTCAAGCCACCAGCTGCCGTCCACCCATTTGCCGCGCTGCGCCGATATTATCCGCGCGAGGCGGCCGTCCTCAAACTCTTCCACCGTCACGTCCTTCATGTCCTTGGTGGAATTATCCATCTGGTCGACGTAGATCACGCGCTTTATCACGCCGTCGCTCTCCTCTTTAAGGAAAACCTTCTGCGTAAAGATCGGCGCCGATTCGCGCAGGACCTCGTATTTCATCACGTTAGCCGCGGCACGTTCGCTCATCGGCACAATGCTTTCGTTGATGAAGAAGGCACATATTGAGACGAAGAAGGCCGCGATCACCACAGGACGCACGATACGCTGAAAAGAGAGCCCAGCTGATTTAAGCGCCACGAGCTCGGAGTTCGCCGAAAGTTTGCCAAAACCCAGCAGCGCCGCGAGCAGGCAGCTCATGGGGATAGTAAAGACGACGAGTCTTGGCATGTAGTACAGGAAAAGCCTGATCACGATATCAATCGAGACGCCCTTCTGGATGATAAGATCCGCCATCTGGAAGAGCAGGCCACCGGCTACAAGAATTATGGTAAAGGCTATGAGCCCGAAGAAAAAGGGCGCCTTGAGCTCTCCCAGGATAAATCGGTCGAGCGCCCTCATTCTAAAAGAAAATTTATCAGAACTATTCAACGGTCTTCTCCACTATTCAGCCTGATTATCCTGTCCGCGCACTCACGCACGGCGCCTCTGCCTCCGCACCGGTCCGTGACGTAATCCGCGCATGCGATTACCGACGGATGGGCGTTAGCGACGGCGAAACCAACTCCGGACCATTTGATACATTCGATATCCGGCGTGTCGTCTCCCGCGTAGGCGGTCTCCGCGGCGGTTATCCCCCATTCGGCGGCGAGCGCGCGAAGGTTCCGCAGCTTGTCGTCCGTACCGTTGATGCAGCGCGTTATCTTAAGATTGTCGCCGCGCTGCTGCGTCGGCGCCGAGTAGCGGCCGCTGATAAAGACGACCTTGACCCCGCTCCGCAGGAGCAGCGCTATCCCCTGCCCGTCCTGAACGTCGAAACGTTTCAGTTCGTTGCCGGAGCCGTCCATATAAATGCCGCCGTCGGTCAAAGTGCCGTCGACGTCCATCGCGAATAGTTTAATCAACTTTATCCTCTGTCTTATGATGCCAGTCCTGAGTCATACGCGGAGTGAAGCCTCTTGTACTGTTCGCCGCAAAGTCAAGGATCATCTGCGCCTCATGGTCGTCAGGATATTTCTCCTGTACCTGGCGCAGCCCCTCCCTTACGGTGAGCTTTGAATTATAGATCAGCTTGTACATATCACGTATCTTCCGGCGCGTCTGAATGTCTATATTGCGGCGGCGCAGTCCGACCTTGTTGATATCATAGACGCGCATCGGTATCCCCGCGGCGAGACAATAGGGCGGGACGTCCTGCGTGATACGCGAAAGACCGCCGACCATGCAGTATGAGCCGATATGCGTGAACTGATGAAAACCGGTCATGCCGCCGATAACGACGTAATCTCCCACATGCACATGCCCCGATAGGCCGGCCTTGTTTGCGACCGTACATTCTCTGCCTACATGGACGTTATGGGCGAAGTGCACCCCCTCCATAATGAAGCAGCCGTCTCCCACCGTGGTCGACTCGCCCTCGCCGACGGCGCGGTTGATGGTGACATATTCGCGGCAGACGACCCTGTCGCCGATGACGGCCCAGGTCTCCTCGCCCTTGTAGCTGAGATCCTGCGGTATGCCGCCGATCACGGCGTGTTCATGGATGACACAGTCAGAGCCAAGTTTTGTGTAGTCACAGACCCTGGAAAAGGCTCTTAGTATTGTTCCCGAGCCGATCTTTGTCTTCGCGTCGACGATACAATAAGGACCTATATTTACGTTATCGCCTAACTCCGCGTCTTTGTCCACAATAGCTGTCGGATGTATTTGGACGCTCATCTTCTCTATTCCGCCTCAAGCGTCAACCCGGAGGCGATGACGAAACCCATTTCGGCTTCGGCAACTATCTCATCGTCGACCTTGGCGACAAATTCAAACTTGCCCATATTTCCGCGGCGGCGTTTAAGCTTCGCGGTGGTGCGGAGCTGGTCGCCAGGCTTCACCGGTTTGCGGAACTTGGCGTTGTCTATTGATGTCAGATATACTAGCTTTCTGTCGCCGTTCTGGAATTCCGGCTGCAACTTAAGGAGCATAGCTCCCACCTGCCCCATCGACTCAAGGATGAGGACTCCCGGCATCACCGGTTCGTCGGGAAAATGTCCCTGAAAGAACGGTTCGTTGAAAGATACATTCTTATAGCCGGTAACCTGCTTTAATTTGCCTGTGTCGATGATCTCCTCGATCCTGTCTACAAGCAGAAAGGGATAACGATGCGGAAGAAGCTCCATTATCTGATTGATGTGTATCTGCATTGATTTTTCCTCCTTATTTATCTCTCTTCAAATCTTTACTGCCTATTAGGGAAACAAAGTTTTTATACGGCGCGTCAGCTTCCCGTGGATGCTGTGCCCCGCCGCGACGGCCACATAATGGGCCGTAGGTATCTCTCCCGCTAAAGTCAGGTCTCCAAGCAAATCAATGACCTTGTGTGTCACGCACTCAAGCGGAAAACGCAGCCGCTGTCCGCCGACCAGTCCCTTTTCATCAAAGACAAGTGCATTATCCAGCGTCCCGCCTTTCGCAAGTCCGTTTTGCTTCAGATAGTCCAGCTCAGAGGTAAGCCCAAACGTACGGGCCTTAGAAATTATATTATAAAAAGTCTTGCTTGTGATATCATATTTGACTTTTTGGGTGCCGATCGGCGTTCCCGAATAATCAATTATATATGTGACCGTCAGCTTCTCCGCGGGAGCCGCGGCAAGCAGACGTCCGCCGTCGTTTTCTTCCAGAAAGAGAGGCGCCGCGATGGCACGCTTCTTCCGTTTTCCGTCGATCTCTTCAAAACCGCAATCCCTGATCGCCTCGGCAAAGGGGAAAGCGCTCCCGTCAAGGATAGGAACCTCATTGCCGGTAAGTTCGAGCTCAACGGCCTCAAGTCCCATTCCCGCGATTGCCGCAAGCAGATGTTCGGCCGTCCTCACGACGGCACCGTTCGGAAGCGAGAAACCGGTCAGGCGGCTGTCCTCTTCCACAACGGCCTCCGTCACCGGAGACAGGCCCCTGTTATTGCGAAAATAGATGCCGGCGGCCCCGCATGGGCGCATCCACAGCGTAGATTCCTCGCCGGAGTGCAGTCCAACCCCGCCTATCTTGATCTCATTCTTAAGCGTCTTCATGTTCTCTCTCAAGGCGCTCGATCTTTTTCGCAAGCTCTCTTACGCTGCGCATAAAATCCGGCAGCTGTCTCACGGCGGCCTGCTGGCGAAGCTCCTTTTTATGATCCTGCGCCGGGAAACCCGATACGACGGAGCCCGCCGGGATATCGGAGGATACGCCTCCCCGCCCGCCTACCGTACAGCCGTCCCCGATAGTAGCGTGGTTCGAGGCGCCGGACTGAGCCGCCATGATAACGCCCCTGCCAATCTTCGTGCTGCCTGCGATGCCGGACTGCGCGACGACAATCGTATAGGCGCCGATCTCGCAGTTATGGCCGATCTTCACATGGCTGTCAATCTTTGCATACGGACCGATATAGGTCTCTCCAAAGGTCGCGCGGTCAACCGCCGAACAGGCGCCTATCTCCACCCCGTCGTCAAGGTGAGCGATGCCTATCTGGGGAATCTTTATCAGACCCGCTTTAGGATCGGGGACAAAACCGAAGCCCTCGCAGCCGATGACGGAATTTGTATGAAGTACGCACCTGCTGCCAATCTTCGTATGGTGATATATCATCGTGCCTGGCTCGATAAGGCAGCTGCTGCCGATCTCCGTATACTCGTCAATGACGACGTTTTCCATTATTACAGTACCGTCGCCAATCTTTACGTTATCGCGTATAACCGTGCCCGCTCCCACCGAGACGTTGTCTCCAAGCTGCGCGGAACCGGCGATGAGCGCGCGGTCCGATATACCGGCTCTGCGCGCGGGAGTATCGTCAAAATAGCTGAGCAGCGCGATCAGCGCCACACGCGGATCATCCACCTCCACGCCGGCACAACTGTCGCCAATCCATCCCCTCTTAGTAAAGAGAACGGTGCCCTCCTTCACCTGCGAAATAAATTTTTTCTCCCAAAGCGGCGAAATACTGTTTTCTCCGGCCTTTTCCGGCGCGCAGATACAGGAGACCTTTATATTCGGATCACCCTTCACCTCTCCGTGCGTCATCTCCGCAATTTGGCCAAGCGTAATGCTCTTTGTTATCGTACTCAATCCTCTCTATAGAATGCTATAGGTTGCCAAGCATTTTAAGACTCCAACGATCATTGTCGCGGGCATCATATTCAACCTCAAAAGATATGTTCTCCGTCGCCCTCCAGCCAATGGCGCCGTTGAATTTGCCGTCCTCCCTGAATCTGAGCCAGAGATAGGGCTTACGAAGCTGCGGGTCCATGGAAAGCTTTCCCCACATCATCTCGTCCTTCGTATCCCATTCACCGCCGATCCAAAAATCACGGATCGACCGCCAGCGCAGGCCAAAACGGCCGTTGATATTCCACTCTTGTAATCCGAGGATACCCTCGGCGTAAGCCTCCATATCGACATCAGGGAAAAGCTCGACCTTACGGCCAAGGTGTACTCCCAGCTCCGCGGATTTATCCGAAGTTCCGGCATATATCGCCGCCCAGGCGCCAATGGTGTAATAGCGGCTCTCGACCCTGACGTTGAGCTGCGATATCTGCGAGGGCTGGAATTCCGCCTCGGCCTTCGAGGCGGAGCGTTCCGTTATACGGCGTTCATTTATATAATCCTCCGCCCAGCGGCTCATGTCCGCGGAATGCTTCGAAGCCCAGATGACGGGGATCCCAATAAAGGGCGCGAACTGCCCCATCAGCCCCTCGCGCAGCTCTCCGTGAAGGAGCGTTGGCAGAGAGTTGGAGACCAGCGTCGGATTAACGGCCAATATCATCGGCATCTGAGGCGCAAAGGTTATCGTCAAAATACGCCGCTCATCCTTCGTCGTCAGCAACAGAGAGGGAGACCAGCCGGGTAGTTTTGCGCCGGCAAGTTTCTCTATTTCCTCCTGCAGTGCCTTATCAGACCAGCTAAGAGATTCTAGAGGGACCCCTTGCAGCAGGATCATCGTCTCTCCGCGCAGATACTGGACATCTTCGTTGAACCACTCTAACGGCGGGTTTTGCAGCTGCGGCGTCCTGACCTCCACGTTCCATGGGATTATTTCTCCATCGGGAGAAAATAGGACGGTTATATTATCATCCTCGCTCGCAGAGGCATCTATCTTATAGCCGGAGAAGAGCCTCGAGGCTACAGTCTTCAAAATTTCCGCCTGATAGTCGGGCCTCTGTCCCGTGGGCATACTGTCATGAACGGCCTTCAGGCTCTGCTCGGCGAGCGTACTCTGCCAAAGAGGCAGCCCCTCGACAAGAACCGACGCGGAGGCCTCCTTGAAATTTGAGAGCACAATAAAAGTCACGGCAATTAAAATTGCCGCAACTATTTTTATACGTTCTTTTGTTGTCTTCTTAGAACAGCTCTCCGAAGCCAAAATGGAACCTGCCTTCGTCGCCGTCCGCGTAGTCAAGACGCAAATTTCCCAGAGGGGTATTCAGGCGGATACCGATACCGGGAGATGAACCCCAGTCGTCGTTGCCTTTTGAATTATAGGATCCCATATCCCAAGCACGACCTACATCGTAGAACAACACGAAGCTCAGCATCTTCTGCATTGGAATACGCAGCTCGAAGTTGCCAAGGACCATGTTGCGTCCGCGGTAATAGTCATCGTCATATCCACGCAGTGTAGTATCGCCGCCGACGGTGTACATTTCATCATATGGAACATCGCCAGTAGACGATCCTGCGATCAGGCGTGCGGCGAAGAGCACCGGCTTGTCCTCATAACCGTTGAGGAAGGTCGTCTCAAAGATATCCTTGAGGAAATTACCCACCGGGAAGTAGAATTTACTCTCCAGCCAGTATTTCATGTAGGTGTAATCCGTATCTTCAACGTTGGCCTTGCCGAACTGGAAGCTGAGGCTTTCCACGTCTCCCCGTGTATATGGTAAGTATTCATCGATATTGAACCTACGGAAGGATAGCGTTGCCGAATAGTAAGTACCTTCACCAAGTTCTTCTTCTTTAATCCTTTTCAACTCTTGGGCTCGTTTGGCATCATTAGGGAAATCTTCACGGAAACCATCTCTCTCCCTAACGTTGTCGTTCTTCGTATTATGCCAGTCTAGCAACATATACCAGTTATACTTGGATTCGTCTCTGAACTTTTTTCCGAAGCCGATAAAGGCTCCATATTTATCCCTGTCATATTCTAGGTACTGTTTGTCATTATCATAATAGTAGACATCGTCCCAGGCCCGTTTATAAATGCCGACCTTCCAGGCTGCGACCTTGCCGCTCATGTAGGGCTGTTCGAAGGAGAGCCAGTATTCCTCTCTGTCTCCCAGCTCGAAGCCGACGCTGAGCTTCAGACCTGCGCCGCCGATATTGAAGTTTTCATAACTCATACCGCCGCCGAAACCGCTCTGCGTACCGTAGGCCACGTTGAAACCTAGCTTGCCGGTACGCGCCTCCTCAACGGTAAGGACGATTATCACGTCGTCGGGATTCTCCCCCGGCTCGAAGTTAACGTTGACGTCGCTGAAGTATCCCAGCCCCTGCAGGCGGTTCAGTGTCAGGCGAAGCTTGTTGGCATTAAAAAGCTCGCCGACCTTTATCTTCAGATAACGTTCGATGATCTTCTTTTTGGTGATTTTGTTTCCCTGTATGACGATCTCGGATATTTTAGGCTCAATGATTTCAACGGTGATGACATCGCCGTCAATCTTCACATCCTTCACGTTTGCCATGACATAGCCGTCTTCCTGATATTTTTCCTTAATTCTCTGGAGGTCGTTACGGAAGAAGGTCCTGTTGAATATCATGCCCGGCTGCGTAAAGATCGCGCTCTTGAGCTTATCCTCGGAATAGACGGTGTTGCCGACAAATTTGATCTCTCCGACTTTAGGGTTTTCTTGTACGAGGAAAGTGACCTTTACGCCGTCGCCTTCGTCGGTTACCTTATAGTCCGTAGCGTTGAAGAAACCGAGTTCAAAGATAGCCTCGGCGTCCTTTCGCAGCTTCTCTTCGTCTACGTGCTGTCCGACCTTCGAGGTTACCACGCTCATTATATGGTCGTGGTTGACCTCCTGATTGCCCTGGAGGTCCATACTTACGATGACAGGACCGGTAAGGTCCTCCTCTTCAGGAGCGGGGGCCGGTTCCTGCGGTTTATCCGGAGATACCGTCTCAGTCTGCGCCGAAGGGATGTTTTCCACCGCATTCTCCAGCACGTTTTCTTCGGCTGATAATGCGGAAGTCGCCGCGAAGGCGACAATAATCAATGCCAGAGCAAAAGGTTTCGCTCGTTTTAACACACACACCACTCCTCAAATACAAGGGCTAAAAATTAATTGACGATTTTGATCGCAGGCTCACTGCCCCTCAGACTCTTCTCGCCTATCTGAATAAGCGTAAGAAGATCTTCGGCCTTTATCTTATCTTCGGCCCTCTGCTTGACAGTGGGACGTTCGGCGGAAATTTGCACCGCAGGCTTTTCCACAGCTCTGGCTGTAAAATTCTTCTTAAGCCCGGGAGATTTTTCCTCCGCAGTTTTAATGGCGATATTACTTTCGTTGAGATTTTTTCGCAGAAGCTGAAGAAGCTCCTTTTCCTCCGTCGTGACGAGGGCGAATTCTTCAAAATGACTCTCCGCGCCGGTGGCAAGAGCAGCCATACGCTGCGGGTTTCCGCTCTCTACGGCGATGGGGAATGTCGAAAGGCAGATTATGACTATTGCGATACCGAATGATTTAGCGCCAAAGGAGGCGTAGCTCCTAAGCCGAAAAAAGGCTGGCCGAGGCGCTGCTTCATTTTCGGCCTGATCCCAAAGCTCCTCCCTCACCTGCTTAAGTTCAGCAGAGAGACAGTCGGCCTCGGCAACCGCCGATTTCCATTTATGATTTTCACAGGCCGCCGTAAGCCGGTCGAGCCATCTTTGAAGTCTGGCTGTCTTCTGTTTCATCAGCATCCATCCTCATAAATTCAAGATAATAGAATTATCCCGATTTATATCCCCGATGTGGCCTCGGATTCTTTTATTCCCAGCCACGATTTTAGCTTCGCGAGCGCTTTTCTTCTTATACGGTAGACATGGCTGATGTCGATGTTCTTCTCATCCGCCACTTCGCGGGCGACACGCCCCTCCATGACGAGGGCGTTGATGATCTCGGATTCCCTCTCTGAAAGCTGCGAAAGCGCATTTTCCAGATCTATAGACCATTCGCTGCGGCTCGACTCATTATAAAGCAGGGAATTATCCGCGCTCTCATCAATAAGTACGGCCTCTTCAACAGGAATCGGCGCTTTGGCCTCAACGCGCTGGAGAAAGTTGATCATTCTTCCGCGAATTTTGTAATAGGCAAATGTGGAAAAGCGGATATTCCTTTCAACATCGAAAGAATCGACGGCATTTATCAGAGCTAGCATCCCCTCCTGAATGAGATCCTGATATGTGCTGTAGGGGACCTTTAATTTCTTTGCAAGCCAATAGACCATAGGACGATTGGCAAGGATCAATTCTTCCCTCGCCTCTTCGCTTCCGGCCGCACATTCTCTCCATAACTGGGAGTCGTCGCGCCGTTGATCAATGTTACGTTCCGCACCTGTACTCATCTCATCACACTCTTTTCACAGAGACAAGGTAACCAATTTTAGACATTTTACCACATTATATGTAAATTGACTCTATAATATCGGCATTGAAGTTACCACGGCCTCGCTCATCTTCAGATGTAGCATATCGTTGAGATAGGCGAGGACGAATCTGTTTCCCGCCTCCACGCTGAACGCTGATATAGAACAATTATCGATGCGTGTTTTCCAAAATATGTTTGACCGCGGCAGTCCAAGCATCGGCAAGAACAGCCCGCGCAGCATCGCACCGTGGCCGACGACGACGATATTATCTTCTGGCCGCTCCAGCAGTATTTTTGCAACCTGCGCGGACCTCTCATACAGCTTCTCCATGCTCTCTCCGCCGGGCGCGTCGACATGCAGCTGGTTGCTGCGCCATTTATAAAAGAGCTCTTCGCCGAAGCGCTCTTTTATCTCCTTGACTGTAAGTCCCTCCCACTCGCCGAAGTTTACCTCTTCCAGAAGATTCAGCCTTTCAACCTTAATGCCCGCGTGGTGTGCCGCGATATTCTCCGCTGTCTCATAGGCGCGGGAGAGCGGGCTGCTGATCACCGCGTTTATCTCCGCGCCGGCGAAGCGCAGCCCCGTCTTGCGGGCCTGCTCGCGTCCCTCCTCGCATAGCGGGATATCGGTGACGCCCTGATAACGAAACAGGTTGTTCCATTCCGTCTTTCCATGGCGTACAAAAAAAACCTTCTTGCCCGCGATCGGCGCGCTGAGCCCTGGAGCCTCGTTTACCATATTTTGCTTATCCAATAATATGCCCTCTCTCTATACACGACAGACTTTATAGAGCCTATGTCTAATTATCCACAATAAAAATGCCCCGTCCAAATCGCATCGCGGCATCTGAAATATCTTATCATATGGCGGCGGTAAAAGTCAGCCCGGCACGATACGTAAAATACCTGCGCGCATCACGCAAAGTCAACTGAATATATTGCCCTGACGACAGCCGCGGAGCGGCGGCGTCCGCCGCTCTGTTATCCTGTCCCCATATCCGATTTCTCCGCACAGCAGCGGTGAGGCTGGATCATGTCTCGCGACGTTTTGCGCGGCATTTCTCTTGCTATGGTTCGCGTAACAGTACCTACAGCCGCTGGGACAGGTGCCGTACATCCCGATATCGACGCTTTCCGCGCAGCCGCACGCCGGTCTTTGATTTTTGTCTCTTTTAGCCTCAATCCTGCGGCCGGAGATTTTCCCCAGCAAATCGGCGTCCACGCAGCGTCCATGAGCGACGCCGTACTCCTCCAGCGGGATATCCTCGGCACAGCTCTCCAAAACCAGCCCGTAGGAGGAAGCAATCTCATATATGGATTTTGCCAGCATGGACTTCTGTTCCAGCATAGGAGAATGGACGGCAAACTCCGCCAGGCCGTCCCGCGTGCTGCGATAAAGGTCTATAAAGCTGAAAACACATTTTTTCGTATACCCCCGCAGACTGCGGGCAAGACGCTCAAAGTATTTTATGTGGTAGGCGGCCGTGTAATTTTCATTTATCAATATCGGATCATAACGCCAGATCACGCGTTCCGGGCCGATCATATCGGAGAGCCTTTTGAACGCAGGAATGATGCGTTCAGCTTTCGAGTCCATCCTCGGCTCCACGTCGGCGGCGTATGAGTTTAGGGTAAATTGAAAGTAATAATGATACCGCGCAAGCTCTCCAAGCCTTGGCAGCATCGGCGTGGGATTTTTGGTCCAAAATACTATTCCGTCAACGGCGTCAGGCGTAATATTTACCCTGTTCATCGGATTCCTGTTAGAGTAATGACTTATTCTTCCCGCCCCTTAGCCATAAGCTCAGGATAGCAAGACTACTGTTATGAAAATGGCACACACTCCTAACAACTCACCGCGTGACGGATTTAATATTGAATTTGATATGAATCATATCGAAAAATAAAAGAAGCTGTTGCTTTCCAAGAGATCTATTTTTGTGACTTTTTCTCTGATTATTGACACTAGCAAAACAAAACCCCGCCGAAGCGGGGCTCGTTCTTCTCTATTCTCTATAAGAACTTTCTTTTCACCGCTAAGACCGCCAAAGCAAGCATTAAACCAATACCCGCAACACCAGCGTTACAGCCACCGCCGCCGCCGCTGTCTGATGGAGCGCCACGCCGCGTCGCGCTGACTGTACCTGTTACCAGAGTTCCGGAACAATCCAAATAAATCGTGCCGCTCACGGTATTTTCGCCGGTCTGTTTCAACACCAGCCATTCGCTCACCTTGTATCCCCATACATCAATAGGATCCTGCAAGGAAACAGTTAACTCCTTAGCGGGATCATACTGCTCATTCTTCATCTGCATAGTAGCGGGGCCAAAATTATAAGTATCCTCAGTCCAAGAGGAATTGCTTGGAAGCTTATACGCGCCATGCCCGGTACCTGAAATAACATATGTGTTAAAAAATTCCTTATCCTCAACAAAGACAGTGTCCATTACGATAACGCCATTTTCGGACGCACGAAAATCAAATTGATTGCCGCCAATAGTTATCCTCTGCGCCGGTACATTCGCCGTATAATCCCATGTTCCATTTAGCGTCCATGCGGCAGACGCAACCGATGAGGGCAACATTGCAAAAACTAAAAGACAAAGAAATACTACCGTGGATAGACGAGCTAAAGCAAACGGTTTTCGATGACTTTCTTGAATCTGTTTCATCTCAATACCTCCTATTAAATTTGTGCAAAATAAGAACTAACATAATTCTAATAGTTAATTACATATAAAGCAATATTACTAAATTCAAATTATTTTTAATTCACAGAGCTCCAATCTATGTTCCAACAAAAAGTTACACTTACTGTTGGCGATACGATACTCTTATATTTTAAACTTAATCCAGTTAAAATATAAGAAGACATCTTAATAAGTACTGAACGCACACTTCGTTAGCCCTAAGAAAAAACCTCCTGCGGATCTGACCTATGCAACTTTTCCGATATCTACGAAAGCGACTGACTGTCGGCCTTTGGCGGAACATACTACCAATATACTTGCCAAGCAGGCCAGTCCTCAATATACAAACCGCCCCGATCAGCCCTCATAAAGCGCTGTACCCTAGGCCTTAGACTCTGCACGGATAATTCAGTCAGCAACTGCATTCCCTCCCTGTTAAGCACTAAAATCATTCTCTTAGTGCTGAATATCAAACAACTTAGTGCTGATTTTAGCTTAACAGGCCTTAAAAAACTTTGGTAGCCTCGGCACCTGCCAAAAATCAAAAAAGCCCGTTACGCTTGATTATAACAGGCTTTTAACAACCTTAACAAGCGTAACAAGCAATAAAAAAAGGCCCCTAAAAGGGGCCTGACTTGTTAAATGGAGCCAACGTCCGGATTCGAACCGGAGACCTGCGCATTACGAGTGCGCTGCTCTACCTACTGAGCCACGTTGGCCTCTTTTGGAGCGGACAACGGGATTCGAACCCGCGACCCTTAGCTTGGGAAGCTAATGCTCTACCAGCTGAGCTATATCCGCGCAATCAACGGAAAATATAATAGCATAACTTCCCGAAGTATGCCAGCCCCTTTTGAAAAATTATTGCTTTTTTCCCGCCTCTTTTTTATCTTTCCAGGGAGTAGGCAGCTCTTTTGTCTCAAGATCGTCGCCCGCGCGGTACTGCCAGCCTCCGCCAAGAGCGAGGCAAAGACCAACCGCCGAATTGAGACGATCTGCCCGGCTGCCCTCAAGCTGCAGCTGTACGGCGAGCAGGCTGCGCTGGGCGTCAAGCAGGTCAAGCTGGCTTGTCATTCCGTCAAGGTACTGGCTCTGCGCCAGCTCAAAGGCCCTGCGCTGGGCCTCTTCCTGCCTGATCTCCAGGGCTATTACCTCTTCGCTCTTTTCGTTGGCGTTGATGGCGTCAATAGTCTCTTTCATCGCGTTCTGCACAGTTTTATAGTACTGGGCAAGCGCCTGCTGGGCCGCCGCCTCGGTTTTTTTCACGTTTGCCTCAAGTTTGCCGCCGTTATAAAGCGGCGCTACGATCCCAGCCGCCGCCGCCCAGCCCGTAGGGCCGTCCAGCATCTCGCTCACGGAGTTGTTGACGTTTCCGATCAGGCCGCTGAGGGATATCGTCGGATACTGCGCCGCCTTCGCGGAACCGATGTTCGCGAGCGCCGTGCGGTAGTTGAAGGCCGCCTGCAGTATATCGGGGCGCTGAGTCAGCAACTCCGCGGGCAGTCCCTCGGGAATGGAGGGGCAGGGCGGAAGTTCCGCTATGTATGCCCCGCGCGGCACTTCGCGCGCGGCGAACTCTTTGGGGTCGCGTCCCATCAGCAGCAGCAGTGAAGTTTCGTACTGCGTCATCGCCAGCTGCAGCTGCCGGACCTGCACCGCCGTGGAGGCGACAAGGGCCTCGTTGCGCCGCACCTCCAGCTCGCTGACCTGTCCCTGTTCGTACTGGTACTTGCTCAGGTCAAGCGTCCTCTGCTGTGATTTGAGGTTTTCCTGGGCGATTTGTATCTGCCGGTCGGCGGCGCGCAGCGAGAAGTAATTCTTCGCCACCTCGCCCGCCAATGACAGGCGGACCGTGTTCTTCGCCGCTTCGGTCGCAAGGATGTTTTCTCTCGCCGCGCGGGTGGCCTTCTGGAGCTTGCCCCAGAGGTCCATCTCATAGCTTACGCCGCCTGCGGGTTCAAGCAAGTTTGTCTCATCGCGTTTTCCGTCCGCGCCGCCAAGAATATATGAGCGTGAAGCGTCCAGCTGGGCGTTCAAAGAGGGGCGCTGTTCGCCGCGCGCCACCTTGAAGGCGGCCCGCGACTGGGCTACGGCGGCAAGGGCGCCTTCGAGATCGCGATTACGCCGGAAGGCCTCGTCTATACACTGATTTAGGACAGGCTCGTTAAAGAGCGTCCACCAAGCGGTATCAGGCGCTATCTTTTCCACCGCGGAAGCTCTGCCTGTCTGAATGTCGCCGGAGACGGAGCTCACATAGGCCGGCGGCATATCGTACGCCAGAGGGGACGTTATCTTCGGCCCCAAGTCTATATGAAAGAACGAACCGATAAAAAGTGCCGCTAAAAGCGCGCTGGTAGTCATCTACTTCGCCTCCCCTTCCGCTGTTGAAACTGCATCTTCGGCTGCGGAATCCTTTTTATGTGAAGAGAGCCGCATGACCATCATAAAGAAACAGGGCACAAAGAATATACCGATCACAGTGGACGCCACCATGCCGCCGATTATACCCGTTCCGATCGAGTGCCGGCTGGCGGCGCCCGCGCCGGTGCTGATGGCGAGCGGCAGGACTCCGAGAATGAAGGCCAGCGAGGTCATGATGATCGGACGGAAACGCAGGTGCGAGGCGTTTACCGCCGCCTGCATCAGCGGCACCCCCTTTTGGTGCTCTTCCAGCGCGAATTCAACGATCAGAATGGCGTTTTTCGCGGATAGGCCGATCAGCGTGACCAACGCCACCTGGAAATAAAGGTCGTCGGAGAGGCCGCGCAGCATCGTCGCGGCAAAGGCGCCGAAGAGCGCGAAGGGAACGGAGAGGACTACCGCAAAGGGCAGACTCCACCGCTCATACTGCGCCGCCAGAATGAGGAAGACCATGATGATACCCAGCACGAAGGCGATCATCGTTGCCGAACCGGTCTGCTTCTCCTGATAGGCCGTGCCGGTCCAGGCGAGCGTATAGCCGTCGGGCAGCGTCGCCGCCGTCTCCTCCAGGGCCTTTATGACCTGCCCGGAAGTATATCCCGCAGCCGGCTGTCCAGTAAGCTTCGCGGCGGGAAAGACGTTGAAACGCTCCATCGTGTCCGGTCCAGTCGTCGGCCGCAGCTCGACCAGAGACTCCAACGGTATCATGTCGCCGTTTTGCGAACGAATGTAGGTATACTTGATGCCGTCCGGCCTGTCCCTGTAATTCGACTCGGAAGAGATAAGCACCTGGAAGGTGCGTCCCATCTTATCAAAGTCATTCACATAATAGTTGCTGTAGATGCTGCCCATCGCCCCAAAAACGTCCGCCAGACTGACACCGAGCGATTTGGCCTTCACCCTGTCGATGTAGACGTAGTACTGCGGCACCTTTGTTGAGAAGGTCGTCGTCACGCTCGCGATCTCCGGCCTCTTGTCGGCCTCTTCTATGAACTTCTGGACGATGGCCTCAATTTCATCGGCGTCCGTGGTGATCCTGCTCTGCAGATAGCCTTCGACGCCGCCCGTGGTGCTCATGCCGATAATCGCAGGCGGATTAAAGGCAAAGACCTGCCCCTCGGGAATGCTCCAGGCCTTCCCCATCACTTTATTAGCCACGGAGAACGAATCCTCGCCGGCTCCCTTACGCTGATCCCAGTCTTTAAGGCGGATAAATCCCGCGCCGTAGTTAGACTGGTTGGAAGAGTTGAGGATGTTGTACCCGGCAAAAACGAGCGCCGTCTCCACCTCCGGCATGGAGGATGTTATCTCAGAGACCTTCTTCGCCAGTTCCTCGGTCTGGTTGAGCGCGCTGCCGTCGGGCAGGGACATAGATTCCATGATGATACCCTGGTCTTCGTCGGGAACCAGGGAGGTAGGCAGTGTCACCGCCATCCGCGCCGTGGCTCCAAGAAAGAGCAGGAAGACGACGAAGACGACTATGCCGTGCTTGAGCATCACACGCACGGAAGATGAGAAGCCATATGTGAGGCGGTCAAAGAAGGAGTTGAACCACTTAAATAAGATAAATTTCGGTTTGTGGTCCGAGGGTTTCAGGATCATCGCACAGAGTGCGGGGGTCAGCGAAAGCGCCACAAAGCCGGAAATTATAACCGAGGTCGCGATCGTGACCGCAAACTGCTTATAGAGCTCACCTGTGAACCCTCCAAGGAAAGCGATCGGCACAAAGACGGAGGTGAGCACGAGGACGATGGCGATGACCGGCGCCGTGACCTCTTCCATCGCCTTGCAGGTCGCGTCGAACGGCGACAGGCCATCCTCCTCCATATGACGGTCGACATTTTCAATGACGACGATAGCGTCGTCGACTACCAGCCCTATCGCAAGGACGACGCCGAAGAGCGTCAGCGTGTTGATCGAGAATCCGAAGGCTTTGAGTCCGGCGAAGGTCCCGATTATGGAGACAGGGACGGCGAGACAGGGAATTATCGTGGCGCGGAGGTCCTGCAGGAAGAGCAGAACGACGAGGAACACAAGCACCAGCGCCTCGATGAGCGTGATAATGACTTCCTCTATAGATACACGGACGAAGGTCGTAGTGTCATAAGGGATATCGTAGACGAGCCCGCTGGGGAACTTCTTCTGCGCCTCGGCAAGCTGAGCCTTGACCTCGTCGCATACGTGTATTGCGTTGGCCCCCGGCGCGAGGGTGACCCCGACGGGGACGGCGGGCGTGCCGTTCTGCGTTCCCGAGAAGCTGTAGTTTTTCGCGCCGAGCTGCACGCGCGCGATATCCCTGAGATAGACAGTCTCTCCTCCTGGGATGCTCTTAATGATGATATTCTCAAATTCTTCTTCCGTCGTCAGACGGCCGGTCGTCGTCATGATATAGGTCTTCTGTATATCTGCTTTCGTCGGCGCGTCGCCGAAGCGCCCTAGCGCGTATTGGCTGTTCTGGTCCTGTATCGCGGCGGCGACATCGGAGGGAGTTATCCCCAGCTGCGACATCTTGTCGGGTTTGAGCCAGATGCGCATCGCGTAATCCTGGTTTGTGAAGATATTGACGTCGCTGACTCCGGGAATGCGCTTGAGCCCGTCAACGACGTTGAGCAGCGCGTAATTGCTTATGTAAGTCGTGTCGTATATTCCCTGTGGTGAGAAGAGCGAGAAGATGAGCAGCAGGTTGGGCGACGACTTCTGCACAACGATACCGTACTGGCGGACCTCCGCCGGTATCGAGGGAGTGGCCATCTGCACGCGGTTGTTGACGTTTATCGTAGCCTGGTCGGCGTCCGTCCCAAGCTCAAAGGTGACGGTGAGGACCATGTTTCCCTGCCCGTTGCTGACGGAGTTCATGTATATCATGTCGTCTACGCCGTTTATCTGCGTCTCCAGCGGCGCGGCCACGACCTGCGCAATGACCTCGGGAGTCGCTCCCGGATACTGCGCGCTGACGGTGACCTGAGGCGGCACAAGCTCAGGGAACTGCGCGATGGGAAGCGTATAAATAGACACTATCCCAGCGATGACGATGACGATTGAGCAAACGGTCGCCAGAATGGGCCGTTTTATAAACATTATGGAAAACATTTATTTTGCTCCCTCTATAGCTACCTTTTCGCCGGGGCGCACTTTGCCGACGCCGTCAAGCACTATTCTCTCTCCCTCTTCGAGTCCCTTGCCCACAAGACAGGTATTGTCTATCGTCCTGAGGATCGTTATCTCAACCTTTTCCGTAGTATTTTCATCGCTAAGCTTATAAACGAACGATTTTTCGCTGGCCTGCAGAATGGCTTTAAGCGGCACCTGGATGATGTTGGGAACATAATATCCTTTCACATAGACGCGTACAAACTGCCCTGAATAGAGAGAATTGCCCTTATTGTCAAATACGGCGCGCGCGTTGATCGAAGCGGTCTGCGGCGTTACGAACTGGTTCTGGAAGTCGATCTTTCCCTTTTTATCTATCTTAGTGCCGTCACCCAGCGCCAGCTCCACATAGGGACCGCCCTCTTCTGTTTTAAGGAAGCCCTGTTCGGCGAGCAGCGTGCTTTTACGATAGGTGTCGGCGGGTATCGCAAAATCGACGTAGACCTTATCGGACTGTACGATCGTCGTCAGAAGCCCTCCCGCCTCGATGAGATTTCCCACGGAATAGTTTTCTTTGCCGCTCAGACCCGCGATCGGAGCCCTGACGGTCGTCCATTCCAAATCTATCTGGGACTGGCGCAGCGCGGCGCGGGCCGCGTCCACCGCCGATTTCGACGCCTTGAAGTTCGACTCCGCCGTGTCAAAATCGGCCTTGCTCACGGCGTTTTTCTTATAAAGAGCCGAGGCCCTGTCATAATCCGTCTTCATCAGGTTCATCTGCACTTCGCTCTGTTTCAGAGAGGCGTAGTTCCTGTTGACGGCGGCGCGGTAGGGCGCCTGGTCAATGACGAACATGACCTGACCAGCCTTTACCGGCATGCCCTCTTTATATGATTTTTTCTTTATGATGCCTCCGACCTGCGCGCGCAGTTCAGCCTGTTTGAAACCAGCCGTCTGCCCCGTGTATTCCATTGTGATCGGCATGTCGGAGCGCTTGACCGTCATTTCAGAGACGACGGGAGGCGGGACCATTGCCGCGGCCGCCGCGGCGGCTTTTTTCTTTTCTTCGTTCTTAAAATACCACCAGCCAGCGGCGGCGGCGATAACTATGAATGCGATGATTACATATATGATATATTTCCTGCTCTCAGCATTCTGGGGCTCGCTCTGTATTTCCGTTGTCTTATTTTCGTTTTCCACGGATACATCTACTCCTCGCATAAGGACAATTTAGTAAATTTCATTATAACATACTAAATAAAAATGAAAGACACCGCCTCAGTGATAGCAGCAATACCTTAGCGGAAATACTGAATATGGCGGAGTCTTGATGCCGTAATGCCCCCGCCTGCGCACTACAGCGTCTCGACGATATCCCGTCTGCCCAGCAGGCGCGAGGGCAGCCACGAGCAAACGGCTCCGCAGAGAAGGATCATCGCCATAAGCGCCGCCTCTTCCGGTAGGAAACCCGCCGAAATGTAAACAGCCGTCTTACTCTGCAGTATCGAGCCTAGCGCGCAGAAGGCGGCGTGCCCAAGGATCATCCCGAGGACGGAGCCGCAAAGAACCAGGGCCATGCCCATTTCAAAGTTGAGCGCCGACACATTCTCACTGGTAGCGCCAAGGGCCCGCATGATCGCCTGGTCACGCGTACTGCCGATGATAAACCAATATAGAGAGCAGGCGATTATGACCAGCGCCAGACAAATGACGCCCCAGCTGAATATCCGCATTATCTGTTCAATATTGCCCATAATGTAAAAGAGCTGAACAACTATCTTCGAGGGAAAGACGATCTGCACCTCGGAATCCTTAACGTACTGTCCCGCCAGCTGCATCGCCTGCGCGTAGCCCGCGGGCCGTATAACGACCGCCGTCACCTCGCGGCCATCATGGTGTTCGACCTCCGACCGCGCATGATCTTCCTCGGCCTCTCCGTGGGAGTGTGCCAGCCATATGCTCTCCATACCGACTAGGATGCTGCCGTCATATGGACCGTGCAGCGGAGCAAGAATACCGACAACGGTATATTTCTCGCGGTGCGCCGCACCGCCATCCGCGCTCACCGTACCGTGAATGGATGCAAATGTATCGCCTATCTTCAGACCGCAGCCGCGCGCCACCTCGGCGCCGATCACCGCCTCGTAGGCGTCCTGAAAAGTACATCCCCCCAAGAGAGTGAGCCATGGCTTATCCCCGCCGCCGATACCGTTGCTGATTTTAAAAATATCCGGCTCCGTGCCGACCAGACGATAACCGCGATAGTTATCGCCAAAGCCCAGGGGGACGGCGGAGGCCACATTGGGATTGAGGCGCAGCTTCTCCACCTGATCGTAGCCGATGTTGCCGATAGGCTGATCCTGCAGAAAGACGCCGTTCAGCACCAGCTGGTTCGGGCTGCCCTTGGCCCCCATGAGCATCGGAAAGGGATTTGCCGCACGAACAAGCCCGCCGTGCAGCCCTTCGGCCAGAAGCAAAATAACGACGGCGAGCGCGATACTGACCGCCATCACCGCCGCCGCTAGAGAGTTTTGCATCCATCTGTAGATAAGAAAACGTCTTAGCAATAATAGATCGCTCATTCAGCATACCTGCCTATTCGTATATCGTAGCGCCTGCCAAACTGCGCCTTCACATAATCGTCGTGAGTGCTTAGGAGCAGCGCCGCCCCGTACCGGCCGCACAGCTCTTTCAGAAGGGCCAGAACGATATCGGCGTTGCTGCGGTCGAGGCTCGCAGTCGGTTCGTCCGCGAGCAGAAGACGCGGCCTGTTGAAGACGGCGCGCAGTATCGCCACGCGCTGCTGCTCTCCCAGACTAAGCTTCGAGGGACGCGCCTTTGCCTTGTTGCCCAGCCCCATATGCTCCAATAAAGCGATGGCAGCCTGCCTCGGATCTTCGTCCGGCTGGCGGCCGGCCCTCCATTTGGCGGCCAGAATAATATTCTCTTCCGCCGTCAAAGCCTCGAGCAGATTAAGTTTTTGAAATATATAGCCGATATTGGCGGCCCGCCAGCGGTCGCGTTCTTTCGCCGTGAAACCTGTCACGGAAACGCCGCCAAATATAATTTCGCCCTCATCCTCTTTCAGGAGGCCGGAAATGAGATGAAGCAAAGTGGTCTTGCCGCTGCCGCTGGGCCCCTCGAGGATCAGCATTTCACCGGGTGCAAGCACAAGCTTTGGCACGGAGATATGGGCCGCCGCGCTGCCACCGGCGTCATAAAAGGTCTTTTGAAGACCGCTTATCTCAAGCAGGTTCACTTTACGACCTCCAACTTTTCGCTGACGATGCGTACCAGGCTGACAAAACCAGTCTCCGCGTCGACCGCCGTCCCCAGTTCCAGGATGCCCGTAACCCTGATCGGCCTGTCATAGGGCAGAGCCTTTACCGGCTCGCTCAATTTCACAACTACGATATCTGATGGCCAATCAGCGTCGCTGGAGCAAAATGGGCAGATGGACATCGGTTCCCTGGTAAGGACAAAAAAGTTGATAGTCGGGGTCAGCGGCGGCGCCATAAAGCCGACCATGCTCACTTTCGTACCGACGGACTTTTTCAACTTATCGGAAATAACGATTCCACGGGAGGATATGGAGCTGTACATTTCGTCAAAGCCGATCTTGGTAGCCTCTTTTCCCCACCCCCAGGCCGCCGCCGCGCCATAATCAGCAGAAAGCGGCTTCCCGAAGGAAGCCGTTATCTGCTGTGTGTCGGCGGTGAAAGAGAGGGCGAGCGTCAGTAGTATCGCTGAAACAGCCAGTACCCTTAGCAGCACTTTTGCTCAACCCTTTCCAAAATCACTATTTGACGTTCTTATTGCCGTCCAGGCCAAGCGCCCTGACGATGCCGAAGAACACCTCGGTATTGTCCATTACGCCGCGGAAGTATTCGGAGCCGGGGCCCTGCGCGTTGAGGAGGATATCGTCGGCGGAGTGGACCTCCTGCAAATCAGCGGCGGGAATGTTGCCGGGAGCTAATTCACCTTTGATATTGGGATTGGCAACCGCCTTGTCGCCTGACATGATCGCCGGGTCGGTGGGAACCTGCTTGAATCTGTAATCGACGTTTGTATCGGGATGGTTGGCGAACTGTACCGCGAGGGTCACGGAGGGATTAGGATCATCGGGGTATCCGTCGCCGTCGAGGTCCTCGAAGGTGGTCCATTTGGCGTCGGCGTAAGTACGCACAGCTTCACGGCCCTTCTTGCCGTCAAGCTCGTGGTAGGTGCCGGTGATGCTCGCGCCATGGGCATGGTCGGCGACGACTACTATCATCGTGTCGGGGTTTTTCTCGGCAAATTTCTGCGCCACTCCGACCGCCTGGTCAAACTCAATATTGTCATAGGCGGCGCGCTGCCAGTCAAGGACGTGCAGCTGCTTGTCAATGCAGGCTCCCTCGACCATCAGGAAGAAGCCGTTCTTATTTTTGCTCAGGGCGCGGATGGCTTTGTCGGTCATCTCCACAAGCCCGGGCTGGTCATCGAAACCGCCGAGGACCTTAGGGTTTTTCAGCATCGCGCGGTCCACATAGACATTCATGTGGTTGAGGTGATAGAGGCCCAGCAGTTTGTCGGCTTCGGCGGGAATCTTATCAAGTTCGCTCTTCGTGCTTGAAAAACGGTAGCCAAGGTCTTCAAAACCCTTGATCACATTAACGTCGTCTTTACGCTTGGAGCCGTTGACGCTCTTCGGCAGGAAGTTAGCCGACCCGCCGCCGAGGATCACGTCCGGGCGGTGGCGTTCCGTCAGCATATCCTGCGCGATATAGTTGAGCTCCGCGCGGCGGCGAGTATGGGCCAGCATCGCCGCCGGCGTAGCATCGGTGATGTTGGAGGTGGAGACGATGCCGGTCGCCATGCCGCGCGTACGTTTCGCAAGCTCGATAATATTTTCTACTTTGGGGTCGTCAAGGGGATCTTTTGTGCAGTTTTCATAGACGCCCATCGCGTTGACGACGCTCTTATGGCCCGTCGCGTAGGCGGAGGCGCTGTTGGCGGAGTCTGTGACGAGCGAATCATAGCCGGAGGTCGTGATTAGCGCCATGTGGGGCATCTTTTCCATATTCAGCAGATCGTTGTACTTGCCCTCGGTAATACCCTTGGAGAGTATGCGCGCGATCTCTCTCGCCTGTACGCTCATACCGTCGCCTATCAGGAGGATGACGTTTTTCGCGCGTTTTTTAGACTTTTCGTCGGTGACGCTGTACTCTACGCTGCGCCTGCCATCGGCGTCCGTGACGCTGACGGTGTACTTGCCTGACTTGGGGAAACTTACGTCGTCGATACGGTAGACGGCTATGGGACCCTCCATCGACGTCGAGGCCTTCTTACCAAAAAAGGCGGCCGCGTCTTTGCCGTTGACCGTCACCTGTATCCCGGAGGCGGAGCCGTTCTTTACCTCCACAGCAAAGTCAAATTTCTGCCCCTGAAGGAATTTTGCCCTGTTGATCGGCAAAACTCTGACAGTCTCTTCCTGCGGCGCGGAATACCGGGCCAGAGCGGGGTTTGGAATGCAGGCCGTCAGCGCGCAGCTCAATCCCAGAGCGACCGCCGCCACGACTTTTTTCTTGTCCGTGAACAAATTCATTTTTAAACCAATCCTTCCTTTTCTGCTGACAATAATTTCTCCATTAGTACCTGGAGTGCATTATAGGTAGGAGATGTTAAGCAAAAAGTAAGGATATGTTAAGTATTTGTAAAAATGGCGCCGCACCGCGGGGTTATGATGAGCCGAAGCGCTGATTGGGATAAATTCGGGCCGTCCCTAAAAAGATACGTTTTGGACTGCCCTTGCAGTGAGGCAGGAAAAATTTTTTAAGTTCTTGCTGGAATTTTATTTCCCGGCTTTAACGAGCAGCGTAACTGTCTCCACATGCCCGGTCTGCGGGAACATATCGAAGGGGCGCGCCTCAAGCGGCGTGTAGCCGCCCTCCGCGAGGCGCCTGATATCTCTGGCTAGCGTCGCCGGGTTGCAGGATACATATACGATCCTCTCCGGAGCCGTTTTCAGTATCGCGGCGATTACCTTTTCGTCGCAGCCGGAGCGCGGCGGGTCCACCACTACGACGTCGCAGCGGCTGCCGCTTAGGCTCTCCGCGATATCCTCCGCCTGTGCAGTGTGCGGGACAATCTTTTTTATCCCGTTCCGTTCGGCGTTGCCGGCGATATACTTCGCCGCGGGAAGCCAGCTTTCAACGGCGGTCACCTCGGCGCCGCCGGCGGCTAAGAAGGCGGTGAGGCTGCCGACGCCGGAATAGAGTTCAAGTATTTTACCGGGCGCGCCGTCGAGGGCGAGCCCCGCGGCGTAATCGTAAAGGCTGAGGGCCTGGGCGGAGTTCACCTGGAAAAAGGAGCTGGCTTCGAAGGTGAATTTATATCTTCCCAGCCGTTCGCTCATCAGCTCCGCGCCGTATATGGGCGTTGTACGGCTTCCCCAGATGAAATTCCCGGGAGAGTTGTTTATGTTATATACCATTCCCGAAAGTCCCTTTATCTTTTGCGCGGCGGAGCGCAGACTGTTTTCCTCTTTTTTCGAAAGCGGCCGTCTGCCGATCACCGCGCAGAGCGAATCCTCGCCGAACTGCGCCTGTCTGACGACGATATGACGGATCAGCTCGTTCGGCAGGGAGCGCCTGCCCTCGCGCGCGCCGCAAAAACCCTCTTCGCGCAGCGCCGCGAGAAGCCCGCGAATATTTCTATTTATCTGCGGCAGCAGCACAGGACAGTCGGAATATGGGATTATATCGTGGCTGCGCGGCCTGTAAAATCCCGCGCGCAGACTTTCGCCGCCAAGGCTCTGTACCGGCAGCGACGCCTTGTTGCGGTAACCCCAAAGCTCCGGCGAGGGGACGCACTCATGAACATTCGGCGCCTCTATCCCGCCTATCCTCTCCAATGCGTCAACGACCGTCTTCCGCTTCATCCTCAGCTGGGCGCCGTAGGATATGTGCTGAAGCTGGCAGCCTCCGCAGCGTCCAAATAGGCCGCAGGCCGGCGTTATACGCTCGGGCGATTCGGATAACCTGCGCAGCACTTTAGCCGTCCCGTAGTTTTTCTTCTTTGTTACAAGACGTGCCTCCACCTCTTCGCCGGGAAGGGCGTCGGTGACAAAGACGACGAAACGTTCCTCGCCCGCGCGGACGACGCCTTCGCCTTCGTTATTAAGATCTGAAATCGTAACCTTTATTTTATCTCCCTGTATCATGGGTGATACTATACACTAAAAACCGCCCTCTTGCGTAGGTAAAATCCTCTTCCATACCTTAGTATTATATGGCTATATCGCTGTAGTATACGGAGAGTAAATAAATGAAAATAGACAATATCATAGAAACGATAGAAAATTTACCCATGACAAGGGCGCTGCGCACGGCCCTGGTCATGTCCATCCCCATCCTGATGATCGGTTCCTTCTCGCTGATACTTAAGTCTTTTCCTATACCGGCCTATCAGCGCTTTTTAGAGATTTTTCTCGGCGGCGCGCTGCGTGATATTCTGGACGTAGCTCACCGGGCGACGTTTGGGATATTTTCACTCTATATGGTGCTTGCGGTGAGCAGGAATTATTCGCAGGACAACAGCTCTGACCCACTCATGTTTTACGGCGCGCCGATCGCTTCGCTGATATCCTTCGTCATTTTATGCGGCTTTTTTTCCGGGCGTCCCTCAATAGCGGCTTTCGGCGTCAACGGCATGTTCACCGCCCTCTTATGCGCTGTATGCATACCGCCGGCATATCTCGGCTTCGTCAAGAGATTCGGCGGCAGGCGAAGGATATATACCAAAGGGGCGGATTATATATTCAACCTCGCGATCGGTTCCCTGCTGCCGCTCTTTATGACTGTATTTTTCGTCTCCTCGCTTAACTATATTATCGTACAGACCTTCGGCGTCTCAGGGCTGTATGAACTATTGGTAAAGGGCGGACAGCACATTTTCAGCGGCAGGGAGCGTTCACTGAAAAGCGCGGTACTCTTCCTCATATCTTCAGGAGTGATGTGGTTCTTCGGCATCCACGGCAACAACGTGCTCGACAATGTTATCAAAACCGTCTTTTACCCAGGCATAGAGATAAACCATTCAATGCTTGCCGTGGGGCTGGTTCCCAGAGAGATATTAACGAAGACCTTTTTTGATACCTTTGTGTATATGGGCGGCTGCGGCGGCGCTATCTCTCTGCTGGCCGCCGTACTTATTTTTTCAAAGAGACCCAGCAGCCGCAACCTCGCCAAGCTCGCTTTTCTGCCGATGATCTTCAATGTCAACGAGATCATGCTTATCGGCCTGCCGGTGGTGCTCAACCCGATATTCCTGATCCCCTTTATCCTGACGCCGATAACCTCCTGCCTGATCTCATATGCCGCCTTCCACTTTGAACTGCTCCCCGTCACCGTCAACGCCGTCGAATGGACGACACCGGTGCTCTACGGCGGCTACGCTTCGACAGGCTCTATGGCCGGCGTGCTGCTGCAGTTGGTAAATATGATAGTCGGCGTCCTCATCTACCGCCCATTCATCCTTTTTTCAGACAGAGAGCAGGAGCTTATCTCCAACAAACAGATGAGCGCCCTTGTAAGGCTGCTGCAGGAACAGGAGGCGAAACGCTCTCCGGTTATGCTGACGGAGCTTTATGGAACGATGGGCGCCGTAGCGAAGGAGCTGGCGGAAGATCTCGATTATGCGCTTTTCTCACATGAACTGATGCTTTATTATCAGCCGCAGTTTGACGACAGGAGGCGCTGTATCGGCGCGGAGGCGCTGCTGCGCTGGAACCACCGCCGCTTCGGCTTCATCTATCCGCCGCTTATCATAAAACTGGCTGAAGAAAAGGGCTTTCTCTCAAAATTGGAAGAGAATATAATAATACGTGCCGCGGAGGATCTGCCGCTTGTGCAAAATGCCTTGGGCAGCGAGATATCCGTGAGCGTCAACGTGTCCGGCCTGACGATCGCGACCGACGCCTTTGAGCAGTTCCTGAAAAAAGCCGCTCTCAGCGGAAAGATAAACGCCGGAAAGATCAACCTCGAGGTAACAGAGCAGATGGCTCTCAGCTCCGACCCGCGGACGGAGGAGCGTCTCAGGAGGATATGTGATTTAGGCTTCCATCTGGAGATCGACGACTTTTCCATGGGACATACGTCGATCAAGTTTTTGCAGAGCGGCATCTTTGGGACGGTAAAGCTCGACGGCGCGATCATAAAAGATATCCTGCACAATCAGAGAAGCCGTGAGATAGTCGCCTCCATTATGGGCCTCTCCCGCTCGCTCGGATTTAAGGTCATCGCCGAATATGTAGAGAACGAGGCCATCATGGAGGCACTTGAAGAGATAGGCTGCCGGGCATATCAGGGGTACCTTTTCAGTCCGCCGCTGCCGCTTGAAAAGCTGCCGGAGGCCGTCAAAAAATAAAATATATATGGAGGAACGCGAATTGAGAGAATATATATCTTCTAAAGCAGCGCCAATCTGTACCGCCGCCGCTTTTCTTATCTCTCTCTTCGCCGACAGGCTGACGAAACATGCGGCGTTAAAGCTGGGATGGAACACCAGTCTTAACGCCGGTCTCTCTTTTGGGCTCTTCAGCGAGAGCGGTTCTTTCGCTGTTACGGCGGCCAATGCCGTAATTATTTTGATATTATTTATTATTTGTATACGCTGCGCGCGCAGGCTGGGACCGCTTTTCCGTCTCGGCGGCGCTTTGATGCTCGGCGGAGCCGCCGGAAATCTCACAGACAGACTGGCCTGCGGACAGGTGATCGACTGGATTCCGCTCCCTATGGCGGAGATATTTTTCAAAGACGGGTTATGGATAAACGCTGCGGACGTTTTTCTGTCCACAGGAGCGGCGATGATAATTTTCTCATTTTGGAAAAATCGAGAAAGCCGCCCATAGGCCGGTTAAATTTTATTCCGCCCGCGCCCGCTGACCTTTGTAAGGTATCCGACCGTAAATTCCGCCCAGCTGTAGTTTTTCATATACTCTCCAGTGAAGGAATTTACCGCGGCGACCTCGCCTTGCAGAAAACGGTAATAATCGCAGTCTATCATCTCGGGATTCACCGCCACGTTGTTCCGCCCCTTGATAATGACGTCATCGGCGCCCTCAGCCCTCAGCGCCGCGATCAGGTCGGAGATGAAGGTATGTATCTGGTTGAGCAGCGAACGGTCATAGTTTTTACCCTCCCATAGTATGGCGGCGATCTCCGCCATCGTCGCGCCCGCCCCGTGCCTGTCGATCAGATAGGCGAACAGCTCTTTTGACTTTGCTCTTTTGAAATGTACGGGCCTGTCGCCCGAGAATACCTCGAAGTTGCCGAAGGTCTGGACGCGCAGCCGCCATCCCCTTTCCTTTGCTACGGAGAGGCGCAGATTGGCCAGCTCCGCCTCTATATCCTCAATAGAGGCCGGTTTCAACAGATATCCGGAGGCACGGAGCTTAAAGGCGTCCACCGCATATTCGGAATACCCGGTGAGGAAGATAACCGCGGCTGCGGGCGATATTCTGTTTATCTCCGTGGCGAGCGCCAGTCCATCCATGCCGCGCATATTGATGTCGACGAAGGCGGCGTCAATATTATTTTCCTCTATATATTTGAGAGCCTCCGCCGGTTTTGTGAAACCCTTGACTTTTGATACATAGGGAAGCGACATCAGCTGCTCCACAAGATCCTCAAGGACAAGTTTTTCGTCATCTACCGCAATGATTTTCATAACCTATACACTCCTAACGCCCGGTTCTTGGCCTTTACGTCTGGGAATAAAGATTTCCACCACAGTGCCGCCGGCCGCGCTTCTAATCGACAGACTGCCGCCGCAAAGCGTCTCCAGCCTCTTTCGCGTATTTTCTATTCCCACATGGCTTCTGTCGTCATTCGTGGCTCTCTTCGGATCAAACCCCACGCCGTCGTCGGAGACCTTTACCAAGTATCCCATCTCGGTCTCCGCCGATGAGATAACGATCGTGCCTCCGCCCTCTTTCTGGGTGATACCGTAACGGATGGCGTTTTCAACAAGTGGCTGGATGGTGAGCACCGGTATCAGAAAACGGCTTGCCGTGATGTCATACTCAACACGGATGTCATCTCCGAAGCGCAGTTCTTCTATATAGAGATAGTTTTTCATATGGGCAAGCTCCCGGTCGAAGGTTATCAGCGGTTCGTGTGAGAGTGAATCCATATTGCCGCGGAGATATTTTGAGAAACGGGTGATAGCCTCACGCGCCGTCTCCGGATCTTTGGCGCAGAGAGCCTTGATCGCCGCGAGGGCGTTGTAGAGGAAATGCGGCTGTATTTGCGAAAGCATTATCGCCACCCGGCTCTGGATGAGCGCCCTCTCCATCGATTGTGTCTCGGCGGCGGCGTCAGCGTTTCGTTTAAACTGCCAGACGACGATTCCTCACTGTACCGATACAAAGATGAGAAATCCCGTGCGCGTCCACAGATTGGCGTTATAATGATTTCCCCAAAAGAACAGGATATCAAGACATCCGCCGGCGGCGACGGGCAGGACGGAGAAAAGTACCGCAGTGCTGAAGCTCCTCCGCCTCTTCCTCCGCTCGCAGACCAGAGCCAGGAGCGAGACCGCCAGCGCGCCCATCAGTATGTTCGATCCATAGAACGATGTGTCATAGACGTCTATTTTGCCCGCCAGCTGGCGGGCCTCGACGAAGATAACGCTCGCGGCCTGAAATATCGAATAGGCCATCAGCGTCATACGGCGTCTGCCGGTGGTGTATGTCGAGATATAAAGGGTAAAAAATATCCCCATGAAATACAGCCCGTACATATCGAGACTCCCGATAAAGGCCGGATAGGGCACTAGAAGCGGCAAGATGTCGAACTGGATGGAAAACCATATGCCGCTGCTGATGGTAAAGGCCGCGCCATAGAAGAGATCTTTCGTCTTGTGCCGTTTCAAAAATACCAGAAGCAGCGCCGTGCATAATTCCAGCAGCCCCAGAAAAAAGACGAATATTCCCACCACAAAAGAGAAGCCATGCTTTGCAAAAACCATCCGGTAGAGCGCGTCGGGAGAGCCGCTGTACATCTCATTGAGCAGGACGTTTACGCTGCTATAGTGCACCTTCTTATAAACATTCGATATCTCAAGCCTGATATCGTCGTCCTTAGTTATGCCAGGCGAGGCAAAAAAATGCCACACATTGCCGGGACTTCTGACATATGGCGCCGTCGAGCGGTCATAGCCAAAGCCGTATATCTGCGTACCGTTCCTGAATATCCTGATCCGCAGGTCGGTGATGCGCAGCATGACAAAGTCTTTTTCTCCACGTTCTCGGAGAGGCGTCCCGTCACCATGATATTTCTATGACCGCTTAAATCGAAGCGCGTATCTTCGCGCAGCTCCTTTTTCGGGCCACCGTTAACGCTGTAAGTACCTTTGATATATAGATGAGAGAAAGGCGAATCAAGGCTCAGTTTTGCGTTCTCCTGCGTCACGAGCCAGGAGGCGAGAATATAAAGAAGCGCGAGAGCGGTAATCAATAGTACACATAGGGCCCTATCCGTAAAAAAATATCTCAGTCTCAGTCGCTCGAACATGACCCGCCTCCCACAGCGCAATGTTGTTATAAAAGGATATTATATAAAGTCCAACAAAAGTCCAACAAATTTTGTCATTTTTACGGCAAACGATTCATTTCCGGGGTGACTTTTCTATATTAACATAGGTTGTTGATAATTATTATCATTTATGTTATAAGGTAGAAGTTAAAAAGACACTGTGATCGCAAAATAAATGGGTCCAGAGAAACTTAAATCATACGGAGGCCTCTTCAATGCGGATATTTGACCTGAAATTCAGTCGGCAGGCTTTTGAAGAGCCGGAGCTTGAATTTCTTGAAAGGGCCTTTGTCCTGTTTATAAGAGACGGCCTTTCGTTAACATCAATGGAGACAATCTCCAGCATCGGCGGAAACACCGCCGGTGCCGGGCGCTGCCCATTTACGACAAAAGAGGACGTAATATCCGCTCTGCTGGAGATCGTTTTTCAATATACCGCCGGGCAGATGCAGGAGTCCTGTGACTCCGCCGGCTATGCAAATCTTTCCGGCTTAGAACGGCTGCGTCTTTATATAACACAGCAGGAAAAGATATTGGCCGACAGCCCTGAGATCTTTATCTTCTTCAGAGAGCTGGAAAGCGCCTTTGCCAGAAAAGAGCTCTCAGATCATCTGCTGAAAAAATATACCGACGGCATGGTACTCATAAGAGAACGCCTCACCGAGTCCTATAAAATGGCCGTCAAAGAGGGTACGGTGCGGAAGGATACAGACATCGGACGCGCCTCGTCGGTATTCTTCAACACGCTTATGGCCCTGCTCCAACACACCGCCGCGATGAGCCGCGTTACCGCCGGATATGATTCCGTCAGCGAAATATCAATCTTTGCGGATTCCATGCTGGGGTATCTGAAATACTGCGCGGCGGCGAAAGACAATAATGACGGCTATATCTTATCCTCCTCCCTGAAAACGGTGGAGCTTACCGAAGGGGACGTCAAAACATCCGCCGACAAAAATTTGATACTGATCGTGGACGACGAATGGGTCAACCGCGCCATCCTCTCAAAGATGTTCAGCGGCATCCACGCCACCGCCGAGGCGGAAAACGGCGCAGCGGCCTTGGAATACCTTAAACGGCATGGACAGCAGGTAAAGATAATACTGCTCGACCTGCTGATGCCGGTCATGGACGGATTCGAGCTGCTGGGCCTCATCAAAGCGGACGAGACGTTAAAAAATATCCCTATAATCATCACCTCCGTGGCGGGGGAAAAGAGCGAAGAGCGAGCGCTGGCGATGGGCGCGGATGAATTCATCGCCAAGCCTTATGTTCCCGCCGTCCTGCGGCAGAGAGTCGAGACCGTCCTGGAAAACGCGCGGCTGCGCGCGGAAATGCGGGAGACCGAGGGCCGGAACGAGATCATAAAAGAGGCGTTTTTCGATTACCTGACCGGCATCTATAACAGGCGCGGTTTTGAAACTACCCTGCGCGCCGGAGATTTTTCCGACAAAGAGATGCTCCACGCCTTCTATATGCTTGATATGGATAATCTTAAAATGTATAACGATACCAGGGGACACAGTTGGGGGGACAGCGCGATAAAGGCCTTTGCCTCCGCATTGAAAGAGAACCTTCGTACATACGACATCGCAGCCCGCATTGGAGGAGATGAATTTGTCGTTCTGCTCAAAAATCTGCCCTCCAAAGAGACGGCGCTCCAACGCGGCAGCGATTTTTGCACTAAGGTATGCCGCTCCGGTTTTGATGACCCCATATCATGTTCGGTAGGACTTACGGTATTCAGAGGCGAGCCGAATATGAAGAGACTGATGGAGGAGGCTGACGCGGCCCTCTACGCGGCCAAAAGAAGAGGCAAGCACTGCTGCTGCCTCTGGGACGAGGCTGCAATGAAAATACCATACACATCAGAGGAAACGGAAAAGGGACGATTTGATAATGAACGGTAAATATTCCGCGCTTAGGCTGCTGGAACGCCTTTGCGGAGCGCTCTTTAACGGCGGAGATATGACGGCGGCCCAGTTATCTCTGTCAAAAGACTTCGTGCTGGCCATCGAAGGAGTAACGACGGAGGGCTCGGACGACGCTCTCTGCTCGTTAGCCAGTTTCGCGAAGGAATCTTTCTCCGCGACCGTTTCATTTAATGATGGGATGGAAACCAACGGAGGCGAGTCAGCCTTTCTTAAAGCTGTAAGCGGCGAAACGACGTTTTTGCTCGCAGCCACGGCGAACGGCGGCAAACTTTCGTCTTTGGATGTGAGGCGCCCACGCTCAGCCTCCGGCTGTCAGACCACGCCGTACAGCGCAGAAAATACCGAGCTATTTCAAGAGGTATTGGACCAGTCGGATATCGCGGTCGTTGTCTGTGACGCGGAAAGCTATGAGATACTCTATGTCAATGACGCCGCCTACAAAATGGCCGGAAAAGAGCCCGGCGACTATCGGGGCAAAAAGTGCTATGACTATATGCTGGACGAGGCCTCGCCCTGTGGCTTCTGTACTGCCGGGCTGTTTACCGCCGACGCGATCACTAAAAGCGAACTTCATCTTGAAAAATTGGGAAAATATTTTTCCGTCAGCGGAAAAAAGCTGAATTGGCGCGGGAGAGAGGCCTTTGTCGAATATTTTTATGATATAACGGATGAGAGAATGGCAAGACTGGAAATGGATTCCGTATACAAAAACCTCCGCATAAGCCTTGACGAGATTTCGCTGATATACAACTCCATCCCGGGCGCGGCGTTCAGATGCCGCTTTGACGATCGGTGGACGATCATATCCGCCAATGACGGCCTATTCAAATTCCTCGGCTATACACGGGAGGAGTTTATGCGAATGGGCAACAGCATGTCCGCCGTCATCTATCCCGAGGACGGCGCGGCGATACACGATAAAATGCGTTCCCAGCTCGCCCGCGGCAACACGACGATAGTGACCGAGAACCGCCTGGTCTGCAGAGACGGAAGCGTTAAGTGGATACATCTGCGCGGCGAACTGATGAAAGATGAGAACGGTGAGGAATTTTTCTTCTGCGTGTTTGTCGATATCACTCAGCAGAAACAGGCGGAAGAGGAGCTTGAAGAGAGCAGGATCAAGCTTGCGGCGGCAATCAATCACGCTGGGCTCGAATATTGGGAGTATGACATTGCCGCAAACAGAGCCTACATCCGTGACTTTTCACATTCCGTCTGTACGCTGCCGGAAATAATAGAGAATTTTCCTGAGAGCCTAATCGAAAGCGGCTTCATCCATGAGGATGACTGTGAAAAATACCGTGAAATGCACATAAAGATGAAGGCCGGGGAGAAAGACGTCGTCCACGACTTGAGGGTCCGCACAACCGGTGAGAGCGCATATAAATGGATGAGGGTACACTACACTAATATCTTCGATAAACATGGCTCTCCTCTGAGATCTGTCGCCACCGCGCTCTCGCTTGATGAGTACAAGGATCTGGAAGAGCAGTTTAAAGTCGCCACCTCACAGTCTGGAATGACTGTCTGGAGTTACGACTTCGCAAAAAAACAGATCATACGGAGCCACACCCCTGACACCGCCTATAAATTGGACCAGACGATTGACAATGCGCCCGAAAGCATTATCGCCCTCGGACTCGTGCACCCGGACGACGTTGAAAAACTCCGCGGCCTCTATAAGAGGATGGAAGCCGGAGAGCGTTCCCTTTCGGAGGTCATCCGCGTCAAAAAAGGCGACACGGACAGTTACCGCTGGGAAAGAGTTGCATATACCACGGTCCCGGACCGGTCAGGCAGACCTCACCACGCAATCGGGACAAGCGTCGACGTGACTGAACAGGAGCTGCTCGAAACCCGCTATGAGGAAGAGAAGGCCTACTCAGAGATACTTGAAACCAGCACGCTGGTCAACTACAGGATAAATATAACGCAGGACAGGATCATCAGCAAAAAGAGTTCCCGCCCCGAGTACCTCATCGGCGAAACCAATAAGACAGAGACTTTTTCCGAATTCTGTGACAAAATGGCAGGGTTCGCCGTAGGTAAAGACGATATCAAAACGGTGAGAGAATTTTATTCCGCGAGAAATCTGCTGCGCGATTTCAATAGGAGAGAACACTCAAAATCCGCGGAATACCACCGAGTCTTCCCCGATGGCAGCATCAGGTTCGTGCGGGCCACCTTCCGCCTGAAAATAGCCCCCAACAGCGGCGACCTCCACGGATTCCTATATTCGGAAGACATCACAGGAGAGCGGCTCATGAAGAGCCTGATAGACAAGGCCGTCGAACAGGACTATGACTATGTCGCCTTCATCGACGGCATCAGCGGACACGCCACCTGTTTTGGAAACAAAAATTCCGGCGCCGTGCTCCCTCCGTCGCATTGCAGCGATTTCGCGCTGGCGGCCAGGGAACATGTCGAAAACTGCGCGGTCCCCGGCGACCGGGAGCGCGTAATTACGGAGAAGTCGCTGGATAATGTCTGCCACCAGCTTGATGAGGCGCCGACATATACGGTATACTACACCGCCGTCCAAAAAGACGGCTCGCATGGCAGAAAAAAACTCTGTTTCTCGTATATCGACAGGGAGACAAAAAAAATACTCCTCACCGAGCGCGACATAACCGACATTTATAAGGAGGAGCAGCGGCAGAAAGATATCCTCGCCGCCGCGCTTGCCGCCGCGGAGCAGGCAAACACCGCGAAGAGCAACTTCCTTTCGCGTATGTCGCATGAGATCAGAACGCCGATGAACGCCATCATCGGGATGAGCGCCATCGCCGCGCAGTCGATCGGTAACGACGGCGAGGTAGCCGACTGCATTTCAAAAATCGGTATCTCCTCGCGTTATTTGCTTTCGCTCATAAACGATATCCTTGACATGAGCCGCATCGAAAGCGGCAAAATGCTGCTGAAAAATGAGAACATCCCCTTTGAGGAATTTATCAACGGCATCAATTCTATCTGCTACTCACAGGCTCAGGAGAAAAAAATTGATTATGAATGTCTCGTGAAGAACGGCACAGAGGATTATTACGTCGGAGACGCGATGAAATTACAGCAGGTACTGATAAACATTCTCAGCAACGCCGTTAAATTTATGCCGGAGGGCGGCAGGGTCGGCTTTAGTGTGGAACAGCGCCAAAAATTTAAGGGCGGCGCCCTGCTCCGCTTCGTGATCAACGATACCGGCTGCGGCATCTCCGACGAATTTCTCCCCCGGCTTTTTGAGCCGTTCGCGCAGGAGTACAGCGGTTCGACCTCCCTCTATGGAGGCACCGGCCTCGGGCTGGCGATCTGCAAAAGTATAGTCGATATGATGGACGGCCACATTGACGTACGCTCCATCAAGGGCGTAGGAACAGAGTTTACCGTGGAGGTCCGGCTTGGCATCACAGAGGAGTCGCATGTGAAGGGACATAAGAAAAGCCTCCGCAGCTTCACAAATCTTCGTACACTCGTGGTGGACGACGACATCACCGTGTGCGAACATACGGTGATCACCCTCAAAGAGATGGGGCTGCAGGCCGAATGGGTCGACAGCGGAGAAAAAGCGGTGGCCCTCGTCGAAGAAAAATGGCGAAACAATAAATACTACGACCTCATCCTCCTTGACTGGAAGATGCCGGGAATGGACGGCATCGAGACCGCAAAACGCATCCGCTCGACAGTCGGTCCGGAGGTGACGATAATCATTATGACCGCCTATGACTGGTCGTCAATAGAGCACGAGGCAAAGCTGGCCGGCGTCAACCTCCTCATGGGCAAGCCATTATACAAGAGCTCCATCATCTCCGCCTTTGAGAGGGCCTTGGGTGAAAAAGAGGTTATAAAGGCCGTGCGGACGGAGGACTTTAATTTCCACGGGCACCGTCTGCTCCTGGCGGAAGATCATCCTCTGAACGTCGAAGTGGCGAAAAAACTGCTGGAGGGAAAGGGCTTCGCCGTCGAACATGCGGAGAACGGCCTGCGGGCCATAGAGCTTTTCAGCAAATCGGAGCCGGGATGGTACGACGCCATATTAATGGACATCCGCATGCCGCTGATGGACGGCCTGCAGGCGGCGAACAACATCCGTCACCTGAGCAACGCCGACGCGAAGAGCATCCCCATTATCGCGATGACGGCAAACGCCTTTGAGTCCGACATCGAAGACAGCCGCCGGGCGGGAATGAACGCGCACCTCGCAAAACCGATAGAGCCGGAGCAGCTCTTCCGTACGCTCTATAATCTCATCTGCGGCTCAAATGAGTCTTAATCCCTTGAAATATTTGGGAGATTTTATCAGAATATAAGAAACCGGCCATAAATTAATGGCTGCCAAGTTTATAGTAAAAAGGAGACACACTTACATGAAAAAACTGCAATTTAACGCCGCAATAACTGCCCTGATAATATGCTGTGCCGCGACGGCAGGCGCGGCGGAACGGGTCGTGCCCTTTCCGCCTGAGCTGGATACCCAGTCTGCGGGCGCCTCTTCCTATAGCGCCGCAGGCGATGTTAAAGATTCCCCTTACTTTCCATCAAAAGATTATTACACGTTAACGAGCAACGCCAATGGACTCACCATCCTGAGCGGCTTTCCCACCTACCAGCAGACGACGGAGGTCACCTGCGGACCGGCCGCCGCCCTCACGGTGCTCTACTACTTCGGGAACAAAAAGTATGACGAACATATGCTCTCCATCCTTATGGGGACGCTGCACGAACCTAAGAACGGCGGCGAAATGGGCACATCGACCTCCGGCATGGTGAAGTTCTTCAAGTCCATCGGCTGGAAGGTGGCCTCAAGCCTGGATCGCCCCCAGGGCAGGAGCTATGACTTTGAAAATCCTCAGCAGTTCAAAGACTTCGTCCTCAAGAACCTTAAAGAGGGCGTGCCGGTGATGGTGGAAAATATGTACTGGGGCGGCCATTGGCGCGTAATCATCGGCTACGATACGATGGGTACGGAAAAGACCACCGATGATGTGATCATCTTTATGGACAGTTACGACGTGCTCGACCACCGCCAGGATGGCTACGCCGTGCAGGCCGCAGAGGGCTTCTTCTACACGTGGAAGGATATGGAATATCTGCCGAAGGGTGAATGCGTGCAGCAGTGGATCACAGCCCGCCCATAAGCCATCCGCAAAACGGACGCAGCCTCCGCGCATTGACCGGCGCGGAGGCTTTTCCATTTATACGGCACCTGTCTTATCACATATGATATTGAAACTAAAAAGAGAGGCCTCCTCGGAAGGAAGCCTCTCTTGCTATTTTATAGCTTTCGCCGCGAAGTTACTTCTTCGCCGCTACCGCCTCAGACATCATCTTGTAGCCCTCGTCGAAGGCCTTTTCATTGAGCTCTTCGGTTCCCTTGGGAACGCGGGCGAGGATGGCGTCCTTGATTGCCTGGGGCTTTGTCAGTCCCTTATCCTCAAGAACCTTCGCCGCCGTACCGAGCGCCACCATGTTGACGACTATTTCGCGTCCAAGCTTCTCACGCGCCGTTCTGACGATGGGGAGCATGTAGACTTCGGCGTCAAGCTTCGGGGGGTCAGTGACAAAGAAGTCGTCAAGGATGACGGTCGCGCCCTTAGCCGTATCATGGCTGTAGGTGTCACACGCCTTCTGTGTAAGGATGACCTGAAGATTGGGATGGGCAGCCTTAGGATAGTCTATTTCGCCGCGGTCGTAAATGACTTCCGACTTGGAAGCGCCACCGCGGGCCTCAGGGCCGTAAGCCTGGCTCTGTACTGAATTGAGGCCCTCTGTACGGAGTGCAGCCGCCTCACCCAGGATCACTGCGGCGAGAATGACTCCCTGTCCGCCGGATCCAGCAACGCGAATTTCAAAACGATCGCCCATGATCCGTACCTCCTATGCCTTTCCCTGCGCGCGCGCGATGACGTCGTTGTAACGGTCCGTGTATTCGCGGGCGTTCTCTATGTTGACGAATTCGCCGACAACGATCTTGCCCTCAAGTTCCTCGGGCGTCATTTTGTCAGCCTGCGCCTTGAGGACCGTATGCTCCTTGAGGAACTTGATATTGTCCGTCGGGCGGCTGCGCTTGTTCTTGCGGCCGAACTGCGTGTGGCAGAACGAGATGATCTCGACGAGCGCGAAGCCCTTCTTCTGATGCTCGATCGCCTTTTTCAGAATCTGCTCGCACATCACTGGGTTGGCGACTGTCGCGCGGGCGACATAGGTCGCGCCGGCGCCGGCTGCCAGTTTGCAGATGTCGAACGTCGGGTCTATCGATCCGTAGGGGGCCGTCGCGGCGAAAGCGCCCTCCGGCATCGTCGGCGAGGCCTGTCCGCCGGTCATACCGTAAATGTTGTTGTTCATCAGGACGGCGGTGATGCCGATATTGCGGCGGCAGGCGTGGATGAAGTGGTTGCCGCCGATCGCGGTGCCGTCTCCGTCGCCCATGACGTTGACGATCGTGAGTTCGGGATTGGCCATCTTAACGCCAGTCGCGAAGGCGAGTGAGCGTCCGTGCGCCGTGTGGAGCGTGCAGGCGTCGATATAGCCGGGCATACGGCTTGAGCAGCCGATACCTGATGAAATGCAGACCTTCTCCTTCGGGATGTTCAGGTCTGAAATGGCGCGGAGGATGGAGTGCATGATGATTCCGTGTCCGCAGCCGGGGCACCAGATATGGGGCATGAACTTAGTGCGCAGAAGTTTCTTTACATCTTCGCGTGGCATAGTTACGCCACCTCCTTGATGAAGGACATAATCTCAGCCGGTTTGTAGAGTTCGCCGTTGATAAGGCTCTTTCTGTGTACTTCGCAGTTGGCCTTGACGGCTCTCTCGACTTCCAGCACCATCTGTCCGGCATTGAGTTCCGGAACGATGATGTGCTTTACTCTCTTCGAGAACGCGGCTATTTCTTTATCCGGGAAGGGCCAGAGTGTGATCGGGCGGAAGTGTCCGACCTTGACGCCCTGTTCGCGGAGCTCGCGGATCGCGCGGAGCGAGGAACGGGAGACAGAGCCGTAGGAGATGACCACGATCTCGGCGTCTTCCATGAAGTCTTCTCTGTATTCGACAATCTCGTCGCGGCAGCGGTCAACCTTGCGGATTATACGGTTAGCCTTGAGGTCGATGTCGGGAGCGTCGTTTGTCGGGAAGCCCCACTCGTTGGTGGTAAGCCCCGTCACATGCCAGCGATAGCCGTCGCCGAAGGCGGGCATCGGAGGAACGTCGTCCGCATCGGGACGATAGGGAACGAAATCGTCGGGGGATACGGTCGGCTTCTTGCGGTCTACGACCTCATAGGTCCCGGGTTCGGGGATGACGATCTTCTCACGCATGTGTCCGATGACTTCGTCAGCCATGACAAGAACCGGCTGGCGGAAACGCTCGGCCATGTTGAAAGCTTTGATCGTGATCGTATAGCACTCCTGAATCGAGCAGGGGGCGTAGGCGATCGTCGCGTGGTCGCCGTGCGTTCCCCACTTGGCCTGCATTACGTCAGCCTGGGAAACCTTCGTGGGAAGCCCGGTCGAGGGACCGCCGCGCTGGATGTCGGCGAGAACCATCGGGATCTCAGCGATATATCCATAACCGAGAAGCTCCTGTTTGAGGGAGATTCCGGGGCCTGAGCTCGCCGTCATCGCCTTGAGGCCTGCTATCGAGGCGCCAAGGGTGGCGGCTATTCCGCCGATCTCGTCCTCCATCTGGACAAACTTTCCGCCCAGCTTCGGGAGCTCTTCGGACATAACTTCCATAACTTCTGTTGACGGGGTGATCGGATATCCGCCGAAGAACCTGCAGCCGGCGGCGATAGCGCCCATCGCTATGGCTTTATTACCCTGCCAAAATTCGTTCTGGGCCATGGTTATTCACACTCCTTAACAGTGATTGCCAGATCCGGGCAGATATTCTCGCACTGGCGGCAGCCAATGCAGTCCTCCGGACGAACCGCTACGCTCTTAACCTGATCGTTAAGTTCCAGAACCTTCTTGGGGCATATAGCGATACAGAGGCCACATCCTTTACACCACTTCTCAACAACGTCGATGTTGAACTTCTTCGCCAAAAGACCCACCTTCCTTCCACACATCTAATCGATTTTGTCTGTCAACCAGAACTACTGAGACGCGATTGGCATAACTTCTCGTATTATGCCAAAGTTTGCGCATTTATTCAAGGAAAAGATTAAATTCTTTATTTTCTGATAACTTTAAAATATTATGAACAATTTATCTGTCAGTGGGGCCGATGTCCGGTTCGCGCAAATATTGGGCTCGGACCTCACGCGGAGAGACCGCCTTTGCCGCGTATATCCAGCCCATTTGAGCGCAGGCTCCGCCGGAGGCGCTCTCCCGTTCGATCACTTGACAGCCGCTCTCACGCAGTCCTCCATACTGGGCAATGTCCGGAGAGACGATCACCGCGTCCGGATATTTCTTAAGCGTCCCCAACAGAGCCTCTTCGGAGACAAACGCGGGGGAAACGGAGGTGGCGCCTTTGCGCGAATCGTAGACCGCCGCGTAACAGTGGGTGCGCTTTGCCTTAAAGACCGGCACGAGACAGTCATATCTCTCTTTCAGGTCCCAAATGAATATTTCCAGCGACGATAACGGCACCACAGGCAACAGCAGCGCCTCCGCGAGTGCCGCCCCATAGGCTATACCGGCGCGGATGCCGGTATAATATCCCGGCCCTGTGCCGACCGCGATAAGCTCTAGGTCAGACAGCGTCATTCCGGCCTCATCCAGGAGGTCTGCCGTCAGGAGCGGCAATTCCTCGGACTGACGGCGTCCGAGCTCAAGATTACGCTCTCCGATGATATTTCCGTTTATGGCAAGACCGGCGTTCGTCCAGCGTCCGGCGCAGTTTATCCCCAGTATCTTCATTCCGCGCTCACCATCGTTCTTATCTCCTCCGCAAAGCCCCGAAGGGCTTTGCAGGCCGCCTCTCCATAACAGGTAAAGGCCAGTATTCTGGATTCACCGTTCTCGGGGGGCGCCTCAAATTCAACATCTATCCTATCGCTCTCCGGAGCCTCCAGCCATCGTTCAGCCCACTCTACCACAGCCGTGAAGCCCTCCTCTAGATACTCCTCTATTCCGAGAGAATTGATCTCCGTCTTATCTTCCAGCCTGTAAAGGTCGGCGTGGAGAAGGGGGATCGCGCCCTCGTATTCACTTATGATAATGAATGTCGGGCTCTTTACGCGCTCGTAACCCAGCGCGTGCCCCACACCCTGCGTCAGCTTCGTTTTCCCCATTCCAAGCGCCCCCTTGAGCAGAACGAGCAGCCCAGGATATGCCGCCTTCCCAAGAGCCTCCCCCACCAGGAAGGTCTCTTCTGGACTCTCGCTTGTAACGGTTAAACTGTCACCGGAGTATTGCCGGAATCTCATCGGCGATCTCCCTCGCAAGCGCTCCGCGTACCCCAAGGCGCGCCTCCAAAGCTTCTCCCGCTAATCCATGCGCCAGCGCGCCCACCGTCGCGGCGTCGGCTATCGGAATTCCCGCGGCGATAAACGCGCCGATGACGCCGCTCAGCACATCGCCCGATCCTGGGACGGCCAGCGACGGTGACCCTGCGGCGATCATTCGGAGTTCTTCCGAGAAGGCGATCAGCGTGTTTCTTCCCTTAAGCAGCGCCTGTCCAGCTTTAGCGGCAAGCGCAAAGGCGCATTCGGCACGCTTTGAGTCCACCTCCGCGGGAGCCAGGCCGAGAATGCGTCCGGCCTCCGCGCTGTGCGGCGTCAGCAGGACGTCCGCGCGTGGCGTCAGCTCCGGCAGATTTCGGGCATAGAACCAGAGCATATCGGCATCCAGCAGCAGCGGCAGGCGGCAGTTTTTCCAGAGCCAGAGGAAGAGCTCCCCCGCCCCCTCGGAACGGCCGCAGCCAGGCCCCGCGACAAGCGCCGCGCATTTAGGCAGCCATTCAGAGATGACGGCGGCGGCCGACGCGCTTTCGACCTCGCCATTTCTCGTCGCGAGCGGCAGGACGATAGCCTCTGGTATTTCTGCTGAGATATGCGGGGCGATAAAGTCCGGAACAGCCGCAAAAACAAGGCCGGCGCCGGCGCGCAGCGCGCCGCGGACCGTAAGCAGCGGCGCGCCGCGGTAACTGCCGCTGCCGGCATATACAAGCACGTTACCGCGCTCAGTTTTATGTATGTTACGGGAAATTTCCGGCAGCATACTATGCAGGTCGCGGGATTCATAGAGAGACAGCTTAGGCTTTTCGGGCAGTATTGCCTCAGGTGGTACGCCAATATCAGCGGTTATTATATTGCCGCAATTATCAGCCGCAGGCTGAAAGGCCATGCCGTACTTCGGAGCCAAGAAGGTTACAGTCTCGGCGGCCCTTACACAGGGCTCATAGACGCCGCCGCTTTCGGGATCTATCCCCGAGGGGACATCCAGCGCCAAGACGTTTTTACATCCCTCTAAAAGCCTTATAAGGCGCGCCGGCTCCTTACGGGGCGCTCCCGACGTTCCGGTTCCAAGTAATCCCTCTATTACGCAGCAGGCTCTGCCAAGCAGCGCAGATATCTCGGAATCGGTCAGCTCCGGCGTATCGAATATTCTCAGCCTTTTGCCGCCCAGCCGTCTCAGTATCTCAAGGTTTACCGCGGCGTCATTTTTATATATTTCATCGGCGTCGCTCTTTAATACAGTTACCTCTGCCCCGCCGATGAGGAGATGGCGCGCCACGGCAAATCCGTCTCCGCCGTTGTTTCCGCGCCCAGCCAATACGACAAAACTGCCCTTTGGACCACCGGACAACGTGACAGCCGCGCGGGCGGCGTTTTTCGCGGCATTCTCCATCAACACGATGGATGGAATGCCATATTTACTGGCGGCAATATTATCCGCTTCGCGGATGTCAGCCGGCATAAAGAAATTTTTCATCGTTCTCCCTCCAAAACTACCATGGCGGCTGCCATGCCGGATTCATGCGAAAGGCTGAGAAAGACTCCACTGATCCCCTCTTCCTCAAGACGTCTCTGAAAGTCGGCGCTGAAATTGAACACGGGGCCTTTTTCAGTGCGAACTACCTCGCAGGCATCAAGACCCATCTTTCCAAGCCCCCAGCCTCCGGCCTTAGCCAAAGCCTCTTTCGCGGCAAAGGCTGCGGCGTAATGCGTGGCGGCATCAGCCTTGTCTTTAGCATAGGATATCTCACTCTCAGAGAACAGGCGTTCGGCAAAACCGTCGCGCGCGACGGCCTTTCTCATCCGCTCAATGTCACACAGGTCTATACCGATGCCTCTGATCATGATCCGCCTCCCATCGCAGTCTCTATGGCCATCTCCTGCCATTTTTCCAGTATCCCGAAGCCCTTCGCGGTTTCAAACTGCCGATGCAGTTTCTTCTTCCACGCGTGTCCATATATCTCCGGGGCCAATTTTACAGCCTTTATGGTCAATTTTTTAAAGTATCTGTGATCCGTAGCCCATTTTCCATATTTACCCTTGTACAGACCGCCCAGATATCCCCATATATTATTATTATGTTTCGCTGATATAGGATAGTCATCCCTTATTTTCCTGGAATAGTCGCCGAGAAACTTCTTTAGCGACCTGTATTTTCTGAACGAAGACCTCACCATCACATTCTTTCCGCCAATATGCTCTTCGCTTAATATATCTATATAGGGCATTCCCAACGTCTTCCAGGCTCTGTTTGCCTTTATTCCCGCGCCGTTTTTACCTTCGCGCCAAAGCCTGCTCTGCCAGTTCCCAGTCTCATGAGAGCAGTGGACGGCGGCGCCGAAAGGATTAACGCTCTTGTATTTTTTAGCCGCACGGTAAAAATCTATCGTAGAAAAGCCTTCGGCTCTCCATGGCACTGCCAGCAGGCAAAATAAAAGGCAGAACAGCCCCCCGTAACGTAAAAAGAGACAGCGCCGTTCTGCACCTATAAAATATCGATTTTTTAGTTTTTTAAGACAGTCCATTAATATAAAAACTAAACGCCTAAACAGACAAAAAAACTTTGAAACAACTGATATACCCAAAAAATCCATTATTATGGTTTTATCAGCGCCGCCAAAATATTGTACAGATTTGTCGGGTCCACAGGCTTGGCAAAATGGGCATTCATCCCAGCCGCCAGAGAGTTGTCCCTGTCTGCACTGTAGTCCTTTGCCGTCATTGCGATTATCGGTATAGTGCGGGCGTCCGCCTTGTCGCTGGAGCGAATGGCTCTCGCCGCGTCAAGACCGTCCATTACCGGCATGCTGATGTCCATCAAGATTGCGTCAAAATAACCGTCAGGCTCGTTGAGGAACAACTCAAGACCAGACTTGCCGTTATTTGCATGTACCACGGAGATTCCCTCATGTTCAAGTACTTTTATGGTAATAGAGGCATTCAAGGAGTGGTCTTCGCATAGCAATATGCGCTTTCCGGACAGGGTTACCATTTTGACTCTTCCTTCCATGGCGTAATGTATGGTTCCACATAAACTCTATAACTAAAATTATACCATTTTTTAAAAAATGGTCATCATATATGAGCAGAGAATTTTATCCCAGAGATGATACCTACGTGTCTGCTAATACACGAAACGGAGAGCGTTTCGCGCCAGCGGCCTCCGTACAGTTCTTTACGTACAACCGAATATCCATGTATATTTTACATCAGCTTCCGCAGCCCTTTGTCCCATTTCGGATGCCCCCTCCATTATAAAGCCTTGATTCTCTGCAGACATGGCTATTTGGGCCGATAGAAAGATAAACCATTTCCTGCCTTTTTCATCCTAAACAACACACATCTTGATGAAGCAAAACAGCCTCTGGGAGCATAGCTAGACCAAAGCAATGGCGATATATGGACACCATTCGCCTCTGTTCGCTATGCAGTGAGCGAAAGCGGCGGAAAGGCCTGCATGGGCAGCGTTAATTATAGTAATGAGAGTGAGAAAAGAAAGGACCGTAATAACATGCCCCTTTGTCTTGTCAATGTGGTGCGGGAAAGGGGACTCGAACCCCTACGTCGGTGACACAAGATCCTAAGTCTTGCGCGTCTACCAATTCCGCCATTCCCGCATCCGGTACAATATTTTACCCTGCCTTTTTATATAAAGCAAGAAAAGTTTTTATCGCAGTGAAGATAGAGGCATCATAAGGCAGCAAAATAAGAGAGAAAATAATTTGCACAGGGTGTTGACAGAAAAGGGATTCCACGGTAGAATTTTTTCCTGTCAGGTCACGGACGATTAGTTCAGAGGTAGAACGCTTCCTTGACACGGAAGAGGTCAGAAGTTCAATTCTTCTATCGTCCACCATTTTTTAACAGTAATAGCAAGTGTTTACGGTCTCGACTGTAAACACTTCTTTTTTGCTCTGATTACAGGTGCATTTCCGTGCATAAAAATAATTCCCCCTCTCTTTTGATTTTTACCAACACTAATTACCGCTTGTTTTTAACGCAACTGGCACCTATGTAAGCGTCAAAAGAGCCGTATCTGTAAATTAAGTCACAAAGCTCGTGAACTCCCCTTCATCAAGCAGCACCGAAGGAAGCGGTTTTATGATCGAGAGCGGTAATAAAGAGATATATATTGCCTGCGGCGCTGCTGATATGCGTAAGAGTGTCGATGGCCTGGCTGCCAGCACGGCACCGGAACGATACCATACTATCCTGCCCTGGAGCAAAGAGATTCCATGTTACTGCAGCTTAAAAGGCCAGCCGGATTCAATGGCTGGCGACAACGACGATTCCTGTGCCCCTGCCTCCGGTGCTGGACTCAGCGACTATGTTGACTGATAATACAATAGATCTATTCATTGGCGTAGGTACGGGATTTTTGACGCTTACTTCGTAAACGTCAAATTTTTGCGCAACAAAAAGGACCTTCGAAAAATTTCGAAAGTCCTGTAATTACAGTGGTGGGCGATATTGGGTTCGAACCAACGACTTCCACCGTGTGAAGGTGACACTCTACCACTGAGTTAATCGCCCGAAAAAAATGGTGGATCGTACAGGAATCGAACCTGTAACCCCCTGATTAAGAGTCAGGTGCTCTGCCAGTTGAGCTAACGATCCAAACGCGTCTTTCCTTTAAGTTGGTGGATCGTACAGGAATCGAACCTGTAACCCCCTGATTAAGAGTCAGGTGCTC
>NZ_JAJBUX010000037.1:63781-75481 GCF_020860125.1 Cloacibacillus sp.
TGCCAGTTGAGCTAACGATCCAACCATTTAAATAAAAGCTATTTAGTGGGGTGAGTGACGGGAATTGAACCCGCAACCACCGGAACCACAATCCGGTACTCTAACCAATTGAGCTACACTCACCATAAACAACTTTTTCGTGCTTCGCACTTGTTAAAGTGGCGCGCCTGAAGGGACTCGAACCCCCGGCCCACTGCTTAGAAGGCAGTTGCTCTATCCGGCTGAGCTACAGGCGCACATTTCACACTGCCTCTGCCGAAGCACGCGAATAATTATAATCAAAATACAGTTTGTGTCAATATGAAAAACAAAAAATGCCGCGACTTTTTTTACTTTAACGCAACAAAGATGTTATTTATCATAGAAATAGGTGATATGGCAAATTGTAGAAAATAGTTTTATATGTTAGACTAACGTTTAGGAATTGTAAGATAAATATAACATATACAGATAAGGGGTGCTCGAAATGAATTGTTATCAGATCATGGCGGTAAGAATCTATAATCGTGATAAATGCGCCGTTGAGGTACAGCGTGTGCTGACCGAGTATGGATGCTCGATTTTGACAAGGCTTGGGCTTCACGACCAGTCTACGCCGGGTACCTGTTCTCCGGCGGGGCTTCTGGTGCTTCAGCTCTGCTGCTGCAATGAAACATCAAGAGAACTTGAGGGCAAGCTTAACGCGCTTGAGGGCGTCAAGGCGCAGCTGGTAGACCTCTCGGATTAACGATCTTTAATATTCAGGGGCAGTAGGGCCGGCAGGTTTCCGGCTCTTCTGCCCGATTTTATTTTTAGGAGGCGGACGGATGTATCTGGGAGAATTTGAGATTTTATGCCGACTGCTGCTGGCCGCTTTTTTAGGCGCAGTTTTTGGAATGGAGCGCAGACATAGGAATAAACCGATCGGGGCTCGTACGCATATACTCATCTCTCTGGCCGCCTGTACGGTGGCGATCATCTCGTCCTACGGCTTTACCGAGCTGGCCTACTCCTATCCTCATGAAGTCAGCGTGAGGACAGACCCCGCGCGTCTGATGGTGGGAATGCTGACCGGTATCGGTTTCATAGGTGCTGGAATAATATATAAGAGTCCGCACGGTGATATAAAGGGTATTACTACGGCGGCAGAGGTGTATCTTATTACCGTACTCGGCATCGGTTCGGGGCTGGGACTCTATATGCTCTCAATATCGGCGTCGGTGATTGCCTATATCACGCTCATCTGCTCAGAGGACATGGTCTCCTGTGTCAAAGAAAAATATTGTGTCCCGTTTAAGCTTTGGCTTAAAAAGCTTTTCCATCGTCGTAACTCCAGGGAGGAGTAACTACGCAGTGGGATTTCAATTTCAGTCCCTTTGTGATGACCGCTGACAACAGTTTGTAGTGCTCTCCGTGAAACGACGGCACGGTTTTTGTGCTCCATCGACATTACAAAACCAGACTACAGAGATAATAAATAAAAAAATGTCTGTCATACTGGCATACGGATGTTCCTATGGCCGTTGCTGAAGCGGTATAAGCTTTGGACTTCATAATTGGAATATAATATCAACTTTGACGCTTATAAAATATTTGTGTTATAATGAATTGTATTTATAAAATAAATAATATAATATCTTTTATGATAAATTACTAAAGTCAGAGACTACTGGCGCATAGTTATTTATATAGAATGTATTAAAATACAAAAAACTAATATATAAAGGAGAAAATGATATGTTATTTGAGCTCCTCAACGGTATAGCTGTTTTGAAGTTCGACGCCTTATGGACTGCGACACTGGCAATTATTTTGCTCTTAATCGGTTTCGCTATCAGGAACAAAGTCGGCATAATCGGCAGGTTTTGTATCCCGGCGCCGGTTATCGGCGGCCTTTTGATGTCCATCACCGCGCTTATACTTCATCATACGGGAAACTTCACCGTCCAGTTCACCACCTCTATGCAGTCGCCGATGATGCTGGCCTTTTTTACTACTGTTGGAGTCGGCGGAAGTTTCGGACTGCTGAGAAAGGGAGGACGCGCGCTTATAATCTATCTGGTATTCTGCTGGGTTTTGGCGGCGATACAGAATACCTTCGGCGCGGGACTCGCCTCGGCGCTGGGTCTGAATCTGCTTCTGGGCATAATGGCCGGAGCCGTATCTCTTGAGGGCGGGCATGGCGCGGCCGCCGCCTTTGGTCCAATGGTTGAAGGATTGGGCGTAAAAGGCGCGGCCGCGGTAGCCATAGCCTCGGCCACCTTTGGGCTTATTGCCGGGGGGCTCCTTGGCGGACCGGTAGCTAAGACTCTCATTGAGCGCCACCACCTAAAGATAGAGGCAAATACGGATACGATGTTTCAGAAAAGCGCCGACGACATCCTGAATGAGCAGTCTGAGAGAAAGGTAACCAGCGCCGCTCTGCTCAACTCTCTTGCGCTTGTACTCATTCTTATGGTCATTGGATCATATCTTTCACAATATATCGCTAAACTAACGGCTGGAACTAATTTCAGCCTCCCTGGTTATGTGACGGCAATGTTCGCAGCGGTCGTATTCAGAAATTTAAACGACCACCTTCATTTTGTTAAAATCAACAGCAGCTGTATAGACATTATCTCCGATATCTCGATCGGCGTATTTCTTACCATGGCGATGATGAGCCTGCGCATCTGGGATCTTTACGACCTAGCGTTGCCGCTCATCGTAATACTCGTACTGCAGACGACAATAATCGTGTTATTGGCGATGTTTGTCCTGTTCCGCCTGCTTGGGAAAGATTATGACGCGGTCGTCATGTGTTCGGGTTTCATCGGGCACGGCTTAGGCGCCACGCCTAACGCCGTAGCCAATATGGGATCAGTCTGTGAGAGATACGGCGTAATGTCATATAAGGCTTTTTTGATAGTGCCGCTCTGCGGCGCGGTCCTTATTGATCTTGTCGGTATTCCCAATATAGTATGGTTCATCAATTTCTTTGCTAACCGCTAAAAGCCAGCTAAAAGACAGTCCCGGTTCCAGCTCCGGGATCGGGGCTGTCTCTTTGCGAGCAGCATCGTGGTACTGCGTAAATGTAATCATCCAGTACCACAACTTACAAAATGTTCCTTTCATGTTTTTATTTCACGCTAAATTAGTTTTTTTGAAATAATCGAGATATAATACCATTGCTATTAATGGGTTCTATGGAAGGAGCCGAAGCAGATGGACAATCGTGCAGGATGTTACAGTATCTATCCGTCGAATGAAACCGCCTATCATTCATTCGTCCACAGTCCTTTGCCTCCGACTCAACCAATCAAATTAGCTGATATCGGACTGTTTGTAAAAGAAATTCCACAGCCTGCTGTTTTAAAAAACGCAGCCGTGCTTATTCCAGAGGTTGAGCTGTCCTCTTCTATGTATACGCGCGAAGAGAGCCTCATCCCACCGCAGACCGGGTACACGCTGGCAGCGTTTAATGGTATCTCTGATCCGCCGCACGATGCAAGCGATGCCTGATTTGGAAAAGTACCCAAGCATGGATTACGATACGGATGAATTGATATATGCTGTACTGACACATTATCAATTTGAAATTATTCATCCGTTCCTTAATGGCAATTGGAGTGTAGGCCGGTTGCTTATGATGTTATTTTTGAAGGAGAAAAACCTTCTTTTCAATCCGGCAATAGACCTTTCATATTTTTTAAAGAAAAAGCGCGTGGAATATTATGACCGAATGACCGACGCGCGGATAAAAAGAGATTATGGGCAGTGGACGGCGTTATTCCGGCAGGCTTTGACGGAATCCGCCGATGACACCTCCGCTGATAAGGTCTCCGCCGTTATCGATGAATTAAACGCTTTGCATGATGCCAATATTACGCTGCTTGGAAAGACGGAATATCCTATTAAAAAAATTATGCCCGCCTTCAGTTACCTGGAAGCAAACCCCGTCATAGATATCAAACAAACTTCTAAGGCGCTTGGTATTGCGTATAGTTCGGCATTCTTTTCCATAAAATGTCTGGCTGAAGTTGGTATTCTAGCCCACACCGCCAATGTCATGAGAAACCAAATCTTCGCATACGAAGCCTATTTAAATATTCTGCGTAAGGTCACTTGAAATAACCAGCCGCAGTACGTGGAATCATTCAAGTCAAGAGACAATCTCCACAACAGTATCTTTTAATCTTTGCTTGTCCTGCCGTATTTAAAATCTCCGAACGCCCTCTTCCTGACCCAGAGGAAGCAGGCGAAATGGGCCGCGAAGGTCACCGCCCAGGAGACGGGATAGGAGATATAGACCGTCGCCACGCTGTGCAGGGCCGGTATATGGAGCAGCGTCGATATCCATACGAGGCGCAGGCCGCAGACGCCGAGCAGCGTGACGATCGTCGGCAGCACGGAATACCCCATTCCGCGCATCACACCGCCCATCCCCTCCATCAGGCCGCAGATGGCGTAGGCGGCGGCGATCAGCTTCATACGCTCCATACCGGCGGCGATGACCGCCTCACTCGAGGAATAGATGCCAAGCAGCGTATGGCCGAATATAGTGGCTGTAAGTCCCAGCAGGCCGCCGACAAGGGCGCTGCAGACAAGGCCGACCTTCAGCACCTTATTGACGCGGTCGAACCTCCCCGCCCCCATATTTTGACTCGTGAAGGATATTATCGCCTGATAAAAGGCCTCCATAGAGAAGTAAACAAACATCTCAATGCTGTCGGAGGCGCAGCTGCCCGCCATGACTACCGCGCCAAACGAATTTATGAAGGCCTGAATGACAACGTTGGAGATTGAAAAAAGCACCCCCTGCAGTCCCGCGGGAATGCCGATCCTCAGCATCTTCATAAGATTTTTTACATCGATGCGCGCCTTGGCCGGTGTGAAACGCAGCGCCCCGCTCTCGCGGAGCAGGCAGCGCAGCACAAGGGCCGCGGAAATACACTGAGCGATGACCGTGGCAATCGCCACCCCGGCCACGTCCAGATGGAGATAGATCACGAAGAAGAGGTTCAGGAGGACATTTACCACTCCGGCAAACGAGAGATAGATCAGCGGCCTTCTGGTATCGCCGACGGCGCGCAGGATCGCGCCGCCGAAGTTGTAGAGCATCATCGGCGTCATACCGAAAAAATATATGACTAGATATAGCGTCGCCAGACCGAGAACCTCCGGCGGCGTCTGCATCATTATCAGTATCTTGCGCGCGAAAACAATGCCGAGGACCGTCAGAAAAATACCGCTCACCACGGCGACGATGATCGAGGTGGCGACGGTCTTGGAGATGCCCTCCTCGTCCTTGGAACCGTAGTAGCGCGCGACGAGGACGTTCGTACCGATTGAGATGCCGACAAAAAGGTTTGTCATCAGGCTGATGAGAGAGGAATTGGAGCCGACTGCCGCGAGGGAGTTGTCGCCCGCATAGCGCCCCACCACGATAATATCCGCCGCGTTGAAAAGCAGCTGCAGAATGCTCGAAAACATGAGCGGTATCGCAAAGAGCAGCATCTTGGGCAAAATACGCCCGCTGCACATATTTATCGCGTACTTGTTTCTGCCGCCCCTGTTCTGATTGATAGTCCTGCCTCTTAATAAAAACATTTAACGTCTCTCCCGCAAAGATAATTGCCTGGTGGAGATAATCATATCCACAGCGAGAGCATTCTAACATCTTATAGTTATTTTGCAATATTATTGCGCCTTTTGGGCACGTATTTTTACAGAGGATTAAGACAACCCGCAGTGCGGGGCAATTAATCCTCCGCCGTCAGGAAGTTCCGCTCCAGGTAGATCATATCCTTCAGCCGCACCCCATTTTTAAACATCGGGTGGTCATAATTGTTGATGAAAAAATCCTTTACGCGGTGGCTCTCCTGAAAGCCGCAGCTCCTGTAAAACGGAATGGTAAGCGGGCTCTCGCCGGTGCCGACAAGTATCTTGCGGCAACGGCCGCCGTACCTCCCGCAGACAAACTCCATCATCTGACGTCCATAGCCCCTGCGCTGGAAACGCGGCTCCACGGCGAGATTCTTTATCTCAAAGACCCCGCCTCCCTCGTCCGTCACAACGCATACGGCGCGCAGCCCGCCGTCGTACAGCGCGAACAGCTCTCCCCGCCACAGATATTTATCGATCATATCCTCCTGCTCGTCGGCAAGCAGCAGCAGTTCGAGGTAGTTCCTCTTGTCTTCTTCCTTTATAAGCTCTATCTTCATGCGCTCATCCTTTAGAATAAAAAATCATGAGAGAGCCTCAAGGCTCTTTTTCATTATCCCCAGCGCCGCCTTTGGTTCGGAGCACGCCAGAAGCCCCATCGCGTAAAGCATATAGCTCCCGTCGCGGTAAAGCGCCGCCGTCTCAGGCAGCAGGACGTCCCGCTCGCTTCCCTCCTTCAGCAGCGCCGCCGGATCTTCGTTGTTTATCAGCGGGCCGCCGGTGCCGATGATGTTTTTTACGCCGCTAAGGTTCTTGCCTCGCTGCAGCAGCTTGCAGCCAACAGAGGCCGTATGTTCCAAACATCCCGCGTGACGTCTAGCGGCCGCGCGTATACAGTGGGAGGCCAGCACGGAATCCACGCGGCGTTCTTCGCGCGTGGCGGGCAGAAAGGCGTTGTCCGCCACACGGCGCGCCACAGCCTCCGCCATAAAGGCCTCGGAGACCGCCGAGTCCGCCGCGAGCTTCGCCGTCCCCGCTCCCTCGGCCACCAGCGCCGATGATTCGCGCAGGCCAAGGTCGCCCTCCACGGTGCGTTTAGCAAACCCCTCGGCGGCTCCGATGATACGCGCCCCCTCACAGGAACGCTGTTCCGCGAATGAATGCACGTCGGTCGTCGCGCCGCCAACGTCAAAGATAATCAGCTCTCCTAAACCCTTTTCCCCGCCGCAGCCGCGGGCGAGAAGCTCCCCCGCCGCGAGCACCGCCGAAGGAGTGGGCATCAGGATGCCGTCAAGCATCCCCCGCACCCCATCCAGCCCCTTCATATTAATGATGCGCTTCAGGAAAATCTCCCTGACGATACTCTCCGCCATCGCGGTGTTCAGCACCCCCACCGAGGGGATGATATTATCGGCAATGAAGCACTCCTTACCGCCGGAGGCGAGCAGAGAGCGCACCTTGGCGGCGGCAAAACTATTGCCTGCGTATATCACCGGCGCCTGCAGGGAGCTGGCCGCGAGGAGGGCGGCGTTATGCAGCAGGGCGGCCTCACTGCCCCGCTCGTAGCCGCCGCAGAAGAGGATTATCTCGACCTTCTCCGCGGCGAGCCCCGCCAGCTCCGGCTCCTTTATCCTGCCGGCGAGCGTGGCGAGAATCTTTCCTCCCGCGCCGAAGGCGGCGCTGCGGCCTGCCGTGACGCTGAGGCTGCGGCTGAGCCCGATAACGGCCATGCGAAGGCCGCCTGCGGCGCTCGAAGAGGCCAGCTTCAGCGCTCCGTCAAACTCTGCGGCGGAGAGGACATCCCTCGCCATCTCCAGACAGCGCCGCAGGCCGAGCCGCGCGTCGCTCTTCACCGTGGAGGCGGTGCATCCGCTGAAAAGAATCCTCTCCTCGCGCGGCGACACCACCGCCACCTTTGTGTGCGTGCTGCCGAAATCCAGCAGCACGGCCTTTCTGTCACGCGGCATAAATACTCTTCACCACAGATATTATCTTATCCATGTCATTATCGCAGTTGACGCCGAGCGCCCGCAGCTCCTCCGTGACGTCTACGGCGAGCGAGCCGCCCTCCATATTCTCGTTGAGCTGTCCGCCGAGGATAAGCGTCGCCTCCGTCCCCGACTCCCGCATCTTCTCCGTGAGCTCCTTAGCGTAACTGAGCGCGATCCCGTTATAAGTGCTCAAAGCCACGGCCTTCGCCTCGGTCTCAATCAGCGTATCCACGACCTCCTCCGGCGTCACATAATTCCCGAGGTCAAAAACGGCCGCTCCCGCCTTGGTGAGGATCGCCTTGACGATCTCCTTGCCATAGTCATGGATATCCGTCGAGCCGACGAGCACCTTCTCGCCGGATAGCTCCGCCTCGATCTCGCCGAAGCGGGCAAGCGCCTGATCCTTCTTGGAATTGAGATTCTTTATCATATCCGTCGGACGCACCGGGAGCCGCTCGCCGGAGGCCGTCCTTTCGCCCACGCCGAAATTATCCTCAAGCTGACGCGGGCCGATGGCCTTCAGCGCCGCAAAAATCTCTCCCGGATGATTGATATCCACGCCGAGGTCGTCAAGGGCGTTCATCATCCGCTCAAAGAAAATCTTCCCGCAGAAAATATAGAGGTCACGTTCGGCGTTGACCCGCTCCCAGTTGATGAAGGGGGCCATAAACTTTGACTTTTCAATCATCATATCGACCGTCAGATGCCCGTCGACGATCTCCTGCGCCGTCGGGATGCGCACCGCCTCCGTCACCGGCACCGAGGCGACGGCGTGTCCCGTCGGCGTGTGGCGCTGGAATATCGCGTCAGCGAGCGAGAAAGAGGCCAGCGCGCCGTAATTCCGCTGATAGTCGAGGCCATAATCCACCGTGTTGCCAAAGATCATCGTCCCCGGCGTGTGGTGCTTGTTGAGCTTCTCCATTACGGAGTGAATTATTATCCGTCCCATCGGGTCGCTGAAAAGATTGCCGTAGGCGAAAGCCATCCGCGCGCCGAGCATATCCTCGACGAGATACCGTTCCATCATCGCCCAGCCTGTGATGCTCGCAAGGTCGCGGAACTGATTGCCGAAACCGTCGTCCATATTGGAATGGACGATCGTTCCCTCCACCTTGCCCATCAGCATGAAGGCCGTCAGAGAATTTACCGTGCGCTCATACTCAAGCTCGACGCCCGGATACTCGTAGGTAAAATAGTGCGAGACGTTGCCTATGGAGGTGACCCCCGCGTTGAGCGCGAAGACGGTATTCTCCAGCGCGTTCGGCGAGCCGATCATATGGTCCGACATATGCGGCTGCACGGGGACTATCTGCCCCAGCGCCGCCCACTCCTCCGGCGTGTTAAGAATAAGCCCCGTGCCCTTCGGCAGCTTATCCCTGTACGCGGCGGGAACGCCCATCACCCAGTCGAGAATGAAACCGAAGCGCGTGATATAACTGCCGCGCCGTTTCAGCTCATTATAGATAAACTCAATATTCTTCGCCGTCTCCTCCCAGGAATTCCATCCGACATGCGAATGCTTGGAGATGAGCCCCTCGGCGATCGCGCGGCGCTTATACTCCGCCTCGCTTTTAACGCCATGCTCACGGAAAAACAAAGTCTCCCCCACGGTTATCCCCTTCGCGAGCCTGGAGGCGTCGGCCTCTATCTCGGAGATCGGCGGAAGCTCCTTCCAATCAAACCTCTTGTTAAACTTTATTTCCAACATCATCACTTCCCAATTTGAATTCGCATAAGCTAGATTTTATCTCTTTTTTAAATTTTAGCAAAGAAAAACAACGGCGATATCACGCCATGTCAAAAAATCAGAAAATTTAGCGGAGAAAGCGATAAACGCCGGTTTACGTTCTTAAAGCCTCCCTCTCTGAGCGAGGCGATGACCGCCTGTTTTGGGCGGCTGACGAAAGGAGAGTTAACCTTATATTTCTACGATTTGCCCCTCTCTTGCCGCACCGGTCTCCGAGCCAGTGTCCGGGGGCTTTACGTCCGCTGAATTCCGGGTCAGGGCCGGAATGACGAACGTAAACCGCGGATTCGCCGGCAAAGGCAGGAAAAACGGGATAACAGCTTGACAAGCAGCAAGGCCGAGCTATATATTACATAAACAGTAATTTTACTTATTTATCCTTGTATGATTTACCTATTTCAATACATTAGAGAAGGAGGGCGATATGTTATGTCGCCGTGTGAAGGCCGTCAGCCATTAAAATTATTTAACCCCAGTTCGCCCCCCCATTAAGCATACTATAATTCATTTAAGCCGCCGAGCGCGGCTGCTGCTCCTCTTTGTTTTCACCCTCTTCATCCTCGCCGCCCCCGGACCGGCACACGCCGATTTGAAGCGGGACGGCGACGGCTGTTACATCATCGCCACATCGAAAGACCTTCTTGAATTTAACAGAAGAATCACCTCAGAGACCTACAAAAAAATACCGCTCTCCGCCGACGCGCGCCTCACCGCCGACATCGACCTCACGAAGGCGGACGGGAAGCCTACGGAGTGGAAACCTATCGGCGACTATAACGGAGGCCGATACACCGGCACCTTCGACGGCGCGGGCCATACAGTCAAGGGCTATCGGATAAATAAAGCCGACGAGATGGGATTCTTCGGCACCGTCGGCGGCGGCGGCACGGTGCGGGGGCTCACCGTCAGCGGCGATATTAATATCGAAGATAAGGGCAACCCCACCTACGCGGGCGGCGTCGCGGGAAACTGCTTCGGCACGATAGAGGGCTGCGTAAACGCCGCCTCCCTGACCAGCTCCGCAAATAACGTCATAATAGGCGGCATCGTGGGACACTGCAGAGGGGACACGATATCAAACTGCGTAAACAGCGGCGATATCGCCAACAACAGCGATTATGGTACCGGCGGCATCGCGGGAAGAAACGACAAGGACGACAAAGGCGGTACGATATCAAACTGCCTCAACAGCGGCAATGTCGAGAACTCCGGCCGCGGACACACCGGCGGCATCGCGGGACACAACTACAACGGCAGCAAGATATCAAACTGCCTCAGCAGCGGCGGCAAGATCACAGGCGGCGAGAATGTCACCGGCGGCGTCGCGGGAGTCAACGAAGGCGGCAGCACGATATCAAACTGCGGCTGGCTGAAAACGGATACGGTCAACAAAGGCGTGGGAAATAACAGAGGCGAAGAGAATACCTTCCCACTCAACAATAAAGATAAGAAGGTAAACGAAAGCGTCGTCGCCCTCAGCGCGGATATCACGAAACAGGCCCTCAATAACGGTGACACGTCGAGAATCAGCCTCTCCACCATCTATGGAAACAAAGATGACTTCGGCAAGTATGTGACCAGCATCGACGCGGCGGTATCCAGCCCCGATATACTCTCCGCCGTAGTAAGCGGCGACAGCGTCATCCTCACCGCCAAGAACGATATCGGCATGAGGCGTGCCACCGTCACAGTAACCCTCTCGCCCGTCCTTCATCCGACGGACTTCGATACCATGAACCCTTCAAACAATCCATCCGATCCGCCGCTGAAACTCACCTTCGGCGTCACGGTCACGACAAAGGTCGACGAGGTCGTCATCTCCGGCGACGTTGTCTCTCCCCTCTATGTAAACGATATTATAGGCCATACACGGCGTCTTCGTGCCATCGTGAGCCCCGACTACGCGGCGGACAAAACGGTCGCCTGGGATAGCCTTAACCACGACATCGTTTCGGTCGACGTTACAGGGTACGTGACAGCTATCAAAAGAGGCAAAGCGACGATAACCGCCAAAGCCGGGAGCGTCACCACCAGCTGTGATCTGACCGTCCTCCAGAAAATCGAAGGCGCGGAGCTTACGCTCTCGCCGGACGTCTTCGTCTACGACGGGAATAAGAAAGAACCGACGGTGATGGTCATCGTCAGCGGCGATACCCTCTCGCAAGACACAGATTACACGGCAGAGTATAAGAACAACGTCGACGCCGGGAACGCGACGGCAACGGTGACGGTGACGGGCATAGAGAGTAATTACTGCGTAGGCACGGTAAGCAAGGACTTCACCATCCTCCCCAAGCCCGCCTCCCCCGACGTCACGGATAAGACGCGCACTGACGCCGA
>NZ_JAJBUX010000038.1 GCF_020860125.1 Cloacibacillus sp.
ACAGAGCAACACTCCTTCCGTCAGCCGCCAAAAACAGGCGGCCGACACCTCCCTCAGAGAGGGAGGCAAAAGGGCAAAGTCAAAAGCTAAACCGCTATTTATCTTTTTTCCCAGCCTTGTATTTCTTCTGACTCTTTTGCCGATACGTTTGCCCTGATATCCGTCTTATTCGCCGGTGTTTTTGTCCGGATATGGGGTATAATTTGGCGTAAAGTCTGATGAGTGATGTAATGGCTAATACATCACTACTTTAATACAAGATATAGTATAATTGTGATATAGGTCCGCGTTTTTTCGCGAGTATAAAGTCGTATAAGTCAGGCTTGTACGGCTATGCAGATAGATTGCTTTATAAGTACGATAATTGAAAGGAGTGCTTTTTTATGTCAGAATCAAACAGTCTGTGGAAGGCGTACCGTTTCCCGATAATCCTTCTTTGCGCCATCGCGATCGGCTGTGTCATCGGCGCCGTGATGGGCAAGGACGCCCTGGTGCTCAAACCTCTTGGAGATATCTTTATCAACGCGATGTTTATGGTGGTCGTGCCGCTGGTCTTTACGACGATCTGCAGCGCCGTTGCCTCTATGTCCTCGATGGAGCGTCTCGGAAAGGTAATGCGTTCGCTGGTCATCGTTTTCCTGGTCACGGGAGCCGTCGCTGCCATCCTGATGCTCATCACCGTCACCCTCTTCCCGCCGGCGCAGGGCGCCAATATCCAGATGGAGGCCGCGGGCGAGATACAGGCATTCAGCACGCCGGACCAGATAGTCAAAGCCTTCACGACCGACGACTTTGTTAATCTGCTTTCGCGCCGGGCGATGCTGCCGCTGATCCTCTTCACGATCTTCTTCGGTTTCTGCCTCCAGTCGCTTGGCGAACGGGGACGCGCGATCGGACGCGGCATCTCCGTCGTCGCCGACGCGATGCTGCAGATGGTCAAGTATCTCATGTATTACGCCCCGATCGGTCTCGGCGCATATTTCGCGACGCTCGTCGGCGACTACGGCCCGCAGCTGCTGGGAGCCTATTTCCGCGCGATGGTTGTCTATCATGTCGCCACCTTCGGATATTTCTTCATCGCCTTTACCATCTACGCCTGGTGGGCCACAGAGGGACGCGGCGTGAAGGTTTTCTGGAGCAAGATAATCGCGCCGGCGCTCATGGCTCTCGGCTCAGGCAGCAGTACGGCGACGCTGCCGGTCAACCTTGAGGCGGCCTCAGATATGGGCATTCCGCGCGATATCAGCGAGATCGTGCTGCCGATAGGCGCGACGGCCCATATGGAGGGTTCCTGCCTCTCCGGCATCCTCAAGATAGCCTTCCTCTTCGGCATCTTTGGTCTGCCCTTCACGAGTCTCGGTACGATGGCGACGGCGGTGGCGGTGGCGGTGCTCTCCGGCGTCGTTCTCTCCGGCATCCCCGGCGGCGGTCTGGTTGGCGAGATGCTTATTGTCAGCCTTTACGGCTTTCCGCCCGAGGCCTTCCCGATCATCGCGACGATCGGCTTCCTCGTCGACCCCGCGGCGACGATGGTCAACGCTACGGGCGACACCTGCTCCGCGCTGATGATTTCGCGTCTTGTCGAGGGTAAAAACTGGTTCGCGAAGGCAAATGTGACGAACCTCTAGCAGCTGTATAAGTTATTAGAAAGAGAGCGCCCCGCTGCCGGTTAAGAGCGGGGCGCTTTTTTGTGCCTTGTTGAAGGCAGAGGGCGAGACTATCCGTCCGTATGCGTCCGGTATAAAGGAAAAAGGCCCAGCGTTGGAGGCCGCGTCCGCGGCGCTGGTATGTCTGTCCGATAGGCCTGGATACCTCCTGCGTATGGTCGCGGGGTATCTTTGCCGGTGCTTACGATAGGTGGACTCCCGCCTAGCGGGAGGAGCGCGCCAACTGCCTCCGAATCTCTTCGAAGGCAGCGGGCATCGCTTTGTGTGTGGTGTGGGTTTTATAGAAGGGTTTTGGGAGAAACCTTGTCTATCTTATTTGACTTCTTTCTTTGGCGGATGGCAGAGGGGCGATCCGGCACAGCTTCCGCAGCTTCCGCCGCAGCCGCAGGAACTTTTGCCCTCGCGCCTGTTTTTGTTTATCTTCATCAGGATCGCGACCACCGCCGCGAAGAGGAGTATGCTTATTACAATTGTGGCAATCATCTGAGAATCACCCTCCTAATTTTTTATTGGTCAGTTTGCGCTGGCCGGACGAACTTTTCCGTCTATAGAGTAATTTTTCTTAGCGGGACGCACCAGCAGGTAGATCCCGAAGAGCAGCAGCGCGGCGGCGATTATCGACCAGACGGTGACGCTCCTGCCCTCTGCGACCAGACCCAGCTGGTAGACGATGAAGGCCATCGCGTAGGCGAAGCCGGTCTGGTAGCCTATCGCGATGCAGGTCCATTTCGCGCTGTTCATCTCGCGTTTGATTGCTCCCATCGCCGCGAAGCAGGGGGCGCAGAGAAGGTTGAAGACCATGAAGGAGTAGGCGGCGAGCGGTGTGTAGTGGGCCGCAAGCTGCCGCCAGATCTCTTCTCCCTCTTCGGAGACCTCGGCGAAGCCAAAGAGGATGCCGAAGGTGCCGACGACGTTTTCTTTAGCGACAAGTCCCGTGAAGGCGGCGACGGCGGACTGCCAGGTACCCCAGCCAAGGGGCGCGAATATCCAGGCGATTGAACGTCCGATAGAGGCAAGGAAGCCGTCCGAAAGGTCCTCGACCATCACGATGTGTCCGTCGGCGTAGCCGAAACTGGAGGTAAACCAGGCGAATATCGTTGAGAGGAGGATCACCGTTCCCGCCTTCTTGATGAAGCTCCAGCCGCGCTCCCACATGCTGCTTATGACGTTGAAGAGGGATGGCATGTGGTAGTCGGGAAGTTCCATGACAAAGGGCGCGCTCTCGCCCGCGAAGAGGGCGGTCTTTTTGAGGATCAGCCCGGATATTATTATTGAGCCGATGCCGACGAAGTAGGCACTCGGGGCTACCCACCAGGTGCCGTTGAAGAGCGCTCCCGCGATGAGGGCGATGATCGGCAGCTTCGCGCCGCAGGGCATGAAGGTGGCCGTCATGATCGTCATTCGCCGGTCGTGTTCGTTTTCTATCGTGCGCGAGGCCATGATGCCAGGGACACCGCAGCCCGTGGCGACGATCATCGGGATGAAGGACTTGCCGGAGAGGCCGAAGCGGCGGAATATCCGGTCAAGGATGAAGGCGACGCGCGCCATATATCCGGAGTATTCGAGGACCGCCAGCAGGGCGAAGAGGACGAGCATCTGCGGCACGAAGCCGAGTACCGCGCCGACGCCCGCGATGATCCCGTCTAGGATCAGGCTCTGGAGCCAGCCGGCCACATTCAGCGCCGCGAGGAACCCTTCGACCGCCGGCGGGATGATCTCGCCGAAGAGGACGTCGTTTGTCCAGTCGGTTACGAAGGCTCCGACGGTCGTCACCGAGATGTAATAGACCGCAAAGATGACCGCCGCGAATATCGGCAGCGCCAGCACGCGGTTCGTCACAATGGCGTCTATCTTGTCCGTCATCGTGAGGCGCGGTCCGCTCTGTTTCTTGTGCGACTCCTTGATCAGCGTGGTGATGTAGGCGTATCTTTCGCTGGTGATGATGCTCTCGGCGTCGTCGTCATATTCCACCTCGCAGCGTTCTCTGACGGCGGCCGCCCTCTCGATGCCGCGAGTGTTGTCTTTCAGCTCATCCAGCACCTCAGGGTCGCCCTCGAAGAGTTTTATGGAGTACCAGCGGATGCGGTCGGCGGGCAGGGTGTCGGCGAAGGCCATCTCTACCTCCGCGAGCGCCTTTTCAACGGAGCCCTGGAAGATCCGCTTCGACACGGGGGCTGTTTTTTCCTCCGCGGCGGCGCAGGCCTCTTTAATGAGTGTGTCGATTCCCGTACCTTTGAGGGCGGAGATTTCGACCACGGGGAGGCCAAGCTTCTTGGAGAGCTTGGCGCAGTCTATCGATTCGCCCCTCTTCTTCACGACGTCGATCATGTTGATCGCCGCCACGACCGGAATGGAGAGCTCCGCGAGCTGCGTCGTCAGGTAGAGATTACGCTCAAGGTTGCTGCCGTCGATGATGTTGATTATCGCGTCAGGAGCCTCGTCTCTAAGGTAATTCCTGGCGACGCGCTCCTCGGGGCTGTAGGGAGAGAGGGAGTATATGCCGGGGAGGTCGATGATCCTTACCTCTTTATTACCGCGAAGGACCCCTTCTTTCTTTTCCACCGTGACGCCCGGCCAGTTGCCGACCGACTGGTTGGCGCCTGTGAGGGCGTTGAATAAAGTCGTCTTGCCGCTGTTCGGGTTTCCGGCGAGAGCAATTTTTCTGATCATGCCAATTCCTCCTGTGGTTAGCAAAAACTAACCTGAATAAGATTTAAAAATGCGTAAGACGCACAATCCCACGCATAGCTTTAAATAATAGGCTCTACCTCGACCATCTCTCCCTCGGACTTCCTTAGAGAGAGCTCGTATCCGCGTATCGTGACCTCGATCGGGTCGCCGAGCGGAGCCATCTTCAGTACGTCAATGCGGCTTCCCTTGGTGATGCCCATGTCAAGCAGACGCCGTCTCAGCGCGCCCGTACCGTGTACCCTTACGACATTGACGGATTCTCCGGGCTTTGTCTCTTTCAGAGTTTTCATAACTGGTCCTCTCCTTGTCAAATCATGATTTTAAGGGCGATGTCTTTATTTATAGCGACTCTCGAGCCCTTGATGCTGACAATAAGATTGCCGGCATTTTTTGATATGATCACGACTTCGGCTCCGGGGACAAAGCCAAGTCCCTCAATAAACTGCCTCTGAGTGCCCTCGCCGCCGATTCGTTTAATTCCGTAGGCCATGCCGGCATCGGCCATCATTAAAGGCATCATAGATATTACCTCCGTCTCCCGTAAGGTGGTTAGATACCACTAACTTATTTACGCCACTAAGATTAGCATGAGCTAATAGTTTTGTCAACCTTTGAAATGATTTTAAATAAAAAGTAATGGCAGGTCAGAGACTAGAAAACAGTCTGCGTTTTTTCAGAGGGGGTGCTGGCCGCGGGAAATACATCCGCGCTGCGGGACTGTTAATAAATGAAGGCGAGGGGCGAAACGGAAGTAATGGCCGGAGGGAGAGAACTCCGTCCGGCCATTTTGAAGAAGGGGTATATTTGAATGAGTAATATATATTGAAAAGCCGTTGTTATTTACCTGGCTCTATGATCTTGT
>NZ_JAJBUX010000039.1 GCF_020860125.1 Cloacibacillus sp.
AAAACGCAGTCTCCGTGATAAAGGAGAACGGCAAAGCCGCCGTTGTCCACCCAACCGGCACGGGAAAATCCTTTATCGGCTTCAAACTGGCCGAGGATAACCCACAGGCTGTCGTCTGCTGGCTATCGCCAAGTGAGTACATCTTTAAGACGCAGATAGAAAACCTCAAGGCCGCGGGCGCCGCCCAACCGAATAATATAAGCTTCTTCACCTACGCCAAGCTCATGATGATGGACGCCGCCGCAATCGAAGATATCCGTCCCGACTACATCGTGCTCGACGAATTTCACCGCTGCGGCGCGCAGATGTGGGGCAACGGGGTCCAGCGGCTGCTTGCGGCGTATCCGCAGGCGCCGGTGCTCGGCCTGTCGGCGACAAACATCCGCTACCTCGACAATCAGCGCGATATGGCAGACGAACTCTTCGACGGCAACATCGCCTCAGAGATGACGCTCGGCGAGGCGGTGGTGCGCGGCATTCTCACCCCGCCAACCTATGTCGTCTCCATATATTCCTGCCAGAAAGATATAGAGAGATATCAGGCCCGTATAAGCAGCGCCAAAAACAGGGCCGTGCGCGACGCGGCACAGAAGCGTCTGGATGCGCTGCGCCGTTCGCTTGAGAAGGCGAAAGGGCTTGACGCCGTATTTCAGAAACATATCACCGAAAAGCATGGCAAGTATATTATCTTCTGCTCCAGTGTCGAACATCTCAACGAGGTGGCCAGCCACATAGACGAGTGGTTCGGTAAAATCGACGGGAACTTGCGCCTCTATCGTGCCTACGCCGATGATCCGGAGGCGGCCAGCGCCTTTGCCGGCTTCAAGGCCGACGACAGTGAGCGGCTAAAGCTCCTGCTTTGCATCGACATGCTCAACGAGGGCGTCCATATCGAGAACATCTCCGGCGTGATACTCTTCCGCCCCACCGTCTCGCCCATCATCTACAAACAGCAGATCGGGCGTGCCCTATCGGCGGGCAGCCGCAGGAGTACCGTCATCATAGATGTGGTAAACAATATTGAGAATCTCTACAGCATCTCCGCCCTGCAGGAAGAGATGAAATTCGCCTCCGACTACTACCGCGCCACGGGAGAGGCTTCGCTGGTCGTCAACGACTCCTTCACCATCATCGACGAAGTGCGCGACAGCAGACGGCTCTTCAACGAGCTCGAAGAGGCGCTCTCCGCCTCCTGGGAGACGATGTACAGCTACGCAAAGGCCTATTACGGCGAGCACGGCAGCTTGGAAGTTCCCAAACGCTATCGGACGCCGGAGGGGTACTCTCTCGGCTCATGGCTGAACACCCAGAGGCTCGTCCGCGCCGGCAAGATTCCCGGACTGCTCGACGAAGAGAGAATCACAAAACTTGAAAACATCGGCATGCGCTGGAAAAACCGCTACGAATATTCGTGGGAGAGATATTACCGCGCGTTGTGCGAATATAGATCAAAGAACGGCAATATCGACATCCGCGCCAACTATGTCACCTCAGAAGGGCTTGAACTCGGCAAATGGATCTGCAACCTCCGCCAGTCAAAAAACAGCGGCAGGAGCGGATATTACCTAACCGACGAGCGTATCGCGGCCCTAAACAAACTCGGCATGATCTGGGACAAGCTCGACTACCAGTGGGAGCTTAACTACCTAGCCTGCGCGGAATACTACCTGAAAAAACATGATCTCAACATTCCCGCTGGCTACATCTCCCCCAACGGGCTGCGTATCGGCGCCTGGCTGCGCCGGATGCGCAAGATCCGCAGCGGACGGCTGAACGGCTCCGCGCCATTAACACGGGAGCAGATAGAGCGCCTCGACGCCATCAGAATGGACTGGCTCGACACCTACATGCGGCAGTGGGAATACGGATACGAACAGGCGAAGGAATATCACCGTGAATTCGGCTCGCTCGATGTCCCCGCCGGATACGTGAACAAAAAAGGCTTTCCCCTCGGCAGATGGCTGAGAAACCACATAGAGGGCAACTCAAAGACGGGCCGAAGCTCCATCAAGGTGACGCCGGAACGCAGGGCAAAACTGGACGCCCTCGGCCTTCAGTGGATGACGGAAGACCCGTGGCAAAAGAAAATCGCCGCCTGCCGGGAATACCTCGCGGAACACGGCGACCTCGCCGTCCCGCAGCAATACGTGACGACAGAGGGAATCTGGCTCGGCAAATGGATCTACGAGTGCCGCCGCGCATACCGGGGAGAGCTGAGGGGCAAAAACCTGACAAAGGCGCAGATAAAAGAGCTTGAAGAGCTAGGCGTCGACTGGCGCACCCCCGCCGAACGCGCCTGGTCGGAAAAATACGAGGCCGCAGTGCGCCTGCTAAAAACAAAGGACGTTTTAGAGGGCGATAAAACAACAGAAAGCGCCAGAATCGGCCAGTGGATAGCCCGCCAAAGAACGCTGCGCAAACAGGGCAAGCTCACACAGGAACAGATAGAGATGCTGAACGCGCTGAACACTGGACGAAACGGTATCAGGCCGCAGGCGGAGAGATAGGTAAAAATCAACCGCATTAGTAAGTGCGTAATGTAAAGCAATCACCTATGTGAATTTGAGCTATTGGTTTTTTGTATACGGTATCGATTGTAAGGAATCAAACACACTTAACAGTGTTATTGAAAGATTAATTAGCAGAAACAGGGGAAATAAATGTACAAAAGCTGTCTGAAAAGAGCAATAGATATAATCCTCTCCGCCGCTGGTCTGGCGATACTAGCCATACCAATGCTGGCTATTGCCGCCGCTGTGAAGATAGATTCACGCGGCCCTGTGCTCTTCTGGCAGAAGCGTTCAGGAATACATAAAACTACCTTCATGATGCCGAAATTCAGGACTATGTATATAGAGACCCCCGCCAACATGCCGACCCATATGCTAAGCGACCCTGACCGGTGGATAACCCCCTGTGGAAAATTCCTGCGCAGGACAAGCCTCGACGAACTGCCGCAGATATTGTGCATCTTGACGGGAACGATGTCCATCATCGGCCCGCGTCCCGCGCTGTGGAACCAGTACGACCTCATCGCCGAGCGGGACAAATACGGCGCGAACGACATACTGCCGGGACTGACCGGCTGGGCGCAGATAAACGGCCGCGACGAACTGCCAATAGAGGTAAAAGCCGCCTATGACGGCGAATACGTAAAGAGAATGAGCTTCTTTTTCGACTGCAAATGCTTCTTCGGCACCATCGCCTGCGTGCTGAAAAAAGAGGGCGTCGTCGAGGGCGGAACGGGAACATTGCAAAAACTATCAGGCGGAGAACATCGGCAATGAAAAAGATCCTCATCACCGGCGCCAACAGCTACGTCGGTACCTCGTTCGAAAAATGGCTCTCCCAGTGGCCCGACGAATACCATGTCTATACCATCGACATGATAGACGGCACATGGCGCGAAAAATCCTTTGCCGGATACGACGTCGTCTTTCATGTGGCCGGG
>NZ_JAJBUX010000040.1 GCF_020860125.1 Cloacibacillus sp.
CCCAGCATCACAATCACCTCACTTTATGGCTATAAAACAAACCAGTTCAAAGTCATCCAGCCCCTCAATCGTGTTCGCGGCAAGGGATATCTGCTTGCCGGAAATGAAGCTATCGATGGCGTCGCCCTCGTTCAGGTCTACAATCGATTCCACCGCAAAGCACAAAAGGTCGGAGTACCGGCGCATATTCCTGCCGTCCTTGGTTTCGGCGTTAAACGCGCGGCAGAGTTCGTCTTCTGGCTTGTCCTTTCCCTTGCAAATCTGGCGGAGCGAGTCGAGCAGCTTTTTGGGGCGCAGGTGGTCGATGAACACAACAGGTTCGCCGTTGTCGTCCGCCTCGTCGCTCATATAGACCATATAAAACGGGTGTAGTTGGTTCTGGTTGTGAACATCTATGTTCGCGTTGCGGTTTTTCAGGATGAAAATCGTGCCTTTGGGCGCGTCAGCGTTTCCGCGCACCACGGCGTGGAGCCCAAAGGGAGTGCCGTCCAGTTCGCCGTGCCGCTCGACATATTCAAGAAGGTCGAGCCGGAACTCATTCAGCCCCAAGTCCATAATGGACACGCCGGACTGCATTTCCTCTATATCGACGACCTCGTTTTGCAGCTTTTCAAGCTGCGCCTTGCGGTATTCGAGGTCGCCTTGCTCTTCGGGGTCTATCGGGTTGTCGTCGCCCGTGGCGGTCATGACGGAAACCTTTATGCGGGTCTCGACGCGGCCTTTGAGTTCAAGGTACTTGTCGAGGTCGATGTTCGGCCAGAAATTCACAAGCTGAATCCGGGCGTTTTGGCTGCCGATACGGTCAATGCGCCCGAAGCGTTGGATAATACGGACCGGGTTCCAATGGATGTCGTAGTTGACGCAGTAGTCGCAGTCCTGCAGGTTCTGCCCCTCTGAGATGCAGTCCGTAGCAATCAGAATGTCTATCTCTGCGTCGGCGTCCGGCATAAGCAGTTCTTTGTCCTTAGAATGCGGGGAGAACAGCGTCAGTATGGTGTTCATATCCGTGCGCTTTAGTTTGACGGTCGTCCTGCCGTCCGTCGTGCCGGTTATCATTGCCGTGTCCAGTCCAAACCGCTCTTTGACGAATGGCGCGACCTCTCTGTATAGGTAGTCGACCGTGTCTGAGAACGCGGAAAAGAGCAACACCTTTTTGTTGCCCGGATTGAACGTGTGTTGAATCTTATCGGCGATGAGCCCAAGCAGCGTTTGCAGTTTGGTGTCGTGTTCGGGCGTAACGTCCTCTATCAGCATGGAGAGAAGCTGGAGGATTTCGGCATCGTCGGCAAGGTTCTCCCGCCAAGATATGTAGTCCATATCGGCGAGTTCAATGTCAAGTTTCTTTCTCTCCGTATCAAAGAAATCCGTATTCACGTCGTCGCCGTCAAACTCGGATTCGGAGATTTCATGCGTGTTGATGATTCGCTGCGTTCCGCTGACATAAGCGTCGATATCGGCAATTGTGCCGTCAATCAAAGCCCGCACACGGTCTAAGGTGATGCGGAACGAGTAAACGGAACTCTCCAGCCGCTTCAAGAGATTGATGCACATCAGGCGGCGGATGCCGCTTTCACGCCCGGCGCGGTCAATATTCTTGCTTGGGTCTACATATTTCGCCCTGCGGCTCTCAAGCAGGAAGTCGGTCGGAGTGTAGATGGTGAGGTTCAGCTTCATCAACTGCTCGTAAATATCGTCGTAGTCAATCGCAGACTCAAGGTCGGTCATCCTCGGACGGAGTGTTATGGGCTTCATCCGTTCGGGAAACTTCCCGATTGCGGTGGTATCGTAGTATTTTTCAATATGCTTGCGGGAGCGGGCAATCGTCACGCTGTCAAGCATCGTAAAGAAGTCAAAGTCAAGAGAGCGCAGCAGGTTTTCGGTTGTGCGCTCTTCGGGTTCGAGTTTGCTCCACCGATTGAAAGCAGTCTGGGCATTGCGGAAGATAACGTCAATCGGCTTCGTGGTATCGAGTTTGTCGTTTATCAGCGTCGGGTTGCCCTCGTAGGCGAGTTCAAGCTGATGGCGGAGGTCGGAAAAACCGTTGTTTACGGGCGTCGCCGAAAGCATCAGGACTTTTGTCTTCACGCCTTTGCGGATGACCCGATTCAGCAATTGCAGATAGCGGTTCTCACGCTTGTCGTCCCCGCGCCCGGAATAATCGCCGCCGTTGCGGAAATTATGGCTCTCGTCGATAACCACAAGGTCGTAGTTGCCCCAGTTCAGCTTGGCGAGGTCGATGCTTCCCGACAAGCCGTGTTCTCTCGAAAGGTCAGTGTGGTAAAGAACGTCATAGCGCAAACGGTCTGCCGCAATGGGGTTGTTCAGATAGTTCTCTTTGAATGTGTGCCAGTTGTCGCCCAGTTTCTTCGGGCAAAGCACCAGCACCATGCGGTTGCGGAGTTCGTAATACTTTATCACCGACAATGCCGTGAACGTTTTTCCAAGCCCCACGCTGTCGGCGAGGATGCAGCCGTTGTATTTTTCGAGTTTGTTGATGATGGCAAGGGTGGCGTCCCTTTGGAAGTCATACAGCTTGTTCCAAATCTTTGATTCTTTGAATCCTGTTGCTTCATTCGGAAGCACGTCTTCGGAGATGTCCTCCAGAAACTCATTGAAAATATTGTAGAGCGCGACGAAGTAAATAAACTCCGGCGAGTTCTCATTGTAGGCGGCGGTGATGCTGTCAATGACTTGGTCGGTCACGTCTTGCAGCAGTTTTTTGTCGTTCCACACCTGCTCGAACAAAGCGACATACTGCTCTGCCGTAGGCGAGAAAGTCTTCATGACGGGGTTCAGGATATTGTTGCCACGCTGAACGCCAAGGTCGGAGGTGGTGAAATTGTTCAGCGGAGCGTAGGTGACCGCCTCGCCTGCGGCTTGTACGCACATAAAGTTTGCAATACCGCCGCCTGTCAGGTTCGAGCGGAACTGCACACGTTTGCGAATCCATTTGGCGCATTCGCGGGCGATGGCTTTCTGCGTCAGTTCATTGCGAAGTTTGACCTCAAACTCCGTGCCGTAAAGGGAGCGCTCTCGGTCGAGGCGGGGAATATAAAATTCGCGCTTTGCTTTCGGCGCTTTCTCTTGAAGGAAGGTCGGTGAAGTAAATATAAAGCTCAACTCGGCGATGCCGTCAAGCTGCTTCTTGAGGGCTTGGTATGCGTATATGGAGAAACACGCCGCCGCCACTGACAGCTTGTCGCCCTTCTTTATTGTGACCGTCAAATCGTCTTTGACGGTTTTGCTCACGTTATCGAGCATCTCCGGCATCTGCATAATAGTTGGCTCCTTAGGTTTTCAATAATTAAGACTCCTTAATCTTGCCTGTGCGTATCCAGTCATCCACTTCGGAAATCTTGAACTTGTATCGTTTGCCTACACGATAGAACGGCAATTTGCCTTCCTTAACCCACGTTCGCACGGTGTCCTCGCTCATACTGAGGTGTATGGCGATATCTTCAAGGTTGACCCATTTCTCTGGCATGACGTTTTCCGGCTCGTTACTCATTTTGGAATCCTCCGTTTCAATTATACATCTACTATTTTAACACATTTTGCTCAGAAATACAAGAGTTAATTCTGGTTTGTTATGGATTATGTTGGAGCGAGGACGCTGATACCCGCCGCCTTCAGTTCTTCAATTAGGTTAAGCCTTTTGATTGCCCAATGTGTGCGGTTCAGTTCGTTGAAAGAGGATGCGCCTTGGATTGCCAACTGACTGGCTATCTCGTTAATTCGCTGCTGGGGTATCGGCCATAGCGGTTGGAAATGTATCTTGATGCCATTGTCTTGAATCCTAACCTCGGAAACAAGCCCTAAGATGGCGTTGTGGTCATCGTCGGTTTTTCCACAGTGGTGATTCTCGCTTGCAAACAGGGATGGGAATGTTTTTATTAGGCTAATTGCCTCATCGCTCAAAGCAGAGAACTGTTCTTTGTTTTCAGGGGTAATGCTTTCGGTTAACGCACGGTCTTTTGGGACAATGAAATGTCCGTCAGAAAAAGACTCGTCTCCAATCACAAAAAGATTGTAGTAATTGGTGTTCAAAGTAAAACTCGTTGCTACAACACCTCCCTTTATGGAAGCCTGTGAAGGCATAACAAAATAAGGGCTGCCTATGTTGCCTGACATACTCTGGATGTTAATTATTGTTTGATTGGCAACGTTAGCGTGGTTCTCAATATTCCCTATAGTATTATCTCTTACAGATTGATATCCCCATTCATCGTTTCAATAGAGATGAATTTTTGATTTTGAACGGTGCCGTAATTGTTGACGGTTATTCGTTTCGGGTCGGCGTCAAATGGCGGAGTCGCTGTATTTTCCTTTAGCTGAGATTCAACTGTTGCTGCGGCTTCGTCATTCGCTGCCGCCTCACCGGTCGGAGTGGGCAGCACGTCAACCCTGATTTTCCGTTTAATCCCTTCTCCTATGTTGCCTTCATATTTTCGCTCCGCACGGTCTCTTGATGGACAACATGCATCAAATGTGTCTTTACCCGATTTGTTATCAGTCCGAGTAGTGATGACGAAGTGCCATAAACCTAAAAGCAGCGTCTGCAATGCGAATTCGCTCTCCTGTCGCATTGCGGATTTCGGTATCGCTTGCCCGTCGCTACGAACAAAAAATAATTGGTCTTCAGGAATACTTGCATCGCCCTCAATCAGTTCTAACAGGGCTTTAACAAGCCATTCCTCTTTTTTTATGCTTATGCTGACTTCAAGGAACTGGTCTACGAATTCGCACATTGCCCGCAAAGCCTCTTGATAATCATTTTTCACTCGGTTGTCAAACGCGGACTTTTTATCAGGAAATAGGAACGATAAGTTGCTCCCGTCATCAGCACAGGATTTATATGCATTTGCGTTAGTCCTGAAGGTTTGCTCGTTACGGGGTGGGTTGTACTCGGGATACACTACCTTCCCAAGCCCTTCAAGCGTCTTCGTTTGAGACAAACCATCCTTCTCGCCCTCATACCGGCTGCGTTGGCTCGTCCGCTGCTTCCTTGCTTCGAGAACCAGCGTGAAATATGTACCGCCACACAGGACGGGATAAGCGATATCTGCCACGTTTTTTGCCTCCATTGAAACTCATTTACTCTATTGATCCTATTTACAATTGCTCCCGACCCAATGGACTTCAAGTTAGTCCCTGTGAGAAATCGCAGGGGCTTTTTTTATTGCTCGGCGAGGGACAACCCGGTACTTGGTCGTCGCCACAATCCCAAATAAATCACATTAAAACATTATATACCCATTTATCCCCAAAGTTAAGTGCCTAACTGTAAATCAACGGAGGTAACCAGATGAAAAACGCGCAGCCGTGTGCCCGACCGCCGCCTGCGGCGGTGGTGACGCAGACAACTGAACCCGGCTCGGACAAGCCATCAATTTCAAATCACAAGGAGGAAAATCCCCATGCGGAATTACCAGAAGCTGTTTTATCAGCACTATTACACAATGACTCCCGACGGAGTCGAGACCGAAACAACCCGGCGCGAGTGCTTCGCACCGCCGGAAGACCCGACGCCCGGCTGCCCATTCGTCCAGCGGTGGTGGTACGACGTTGAAGCCAACTATGCCGTCAGGCTGCCGCGCAGCCCTTTGGGCGAAACGCTCGGAAAGCGCAACGCCGCAGACCGCAAAAAGGCTGAGCGGACTGCCATAAGCGACGCGGAGCATACCGCCATTGAGTTGGACAAGCCCGTCGGCTACGGGGACGACGGCTCCGAGGTTTACACGGAATTAGCGGACGAAACCGCCAACATTTACGCCATCTACGAGGACAAGGCACAGCTTGAAGCCCTTATGGATGTACTGAACACGCTATCAGACGACGACCGCGAGTTGTGGGAACTGATGAAAGTCAAGGCGAAGAAACAGGACATCGCAGACCGCTTCCACATCACTCTTGACGGTGTGCGCTACAGAGAGAAACGGCTCAAAGGCATCATCGGCTCCGACCCCGTCCTGAAGAGCTTCTACACAAACAACTGATTTTCAACTACGGATTTTCGCCCCTCGCTGTCCAGTAGGAAGTGAGTGGCGATTTGCTCCCACATCACAGAAACGGAGGTAAAGCAGATGAAAACAAGAGAATGCATCCGGTTCGTGGATTACCGCGACCGCGAACGGAGCGAAGAACTTGTCGGTGTCCTGACGGCCATCAGCGTAGTGAGCAAAAGGCTCGCGGGCAGGATAGCCGCTCTGGAGCAGCGACGCGCGGAAAAATCGAGAGGAGGAAAAGTCAATGACGCCAGACAGAACTATTTCGCTCGCCAATGACATCGCTTGCGCGATTGCGACGCTGCAAGCCGTAGCGGATGAACTGTTGACGGCGTATCCCGACAGCGATTACGACCGTGAAGACGATGCGGCAATCGTTGGCCAAATAAGTCAACAGCCGATGCCAAGCAAGAAGGCGACTACGCTGGAAGAGGTGCGCGGCATCTTGGCTGACAAGGCTTCAAGCGGCCACAGGGAATCCGTGCAAGCGTTGATTCAAAAGCACGGCGCGAAACGCCTGTCCGAAGTCGACCCGTCGGAGTTTGACGCCCTCATTGAGGAAGCGAGGGCAATCAAATGAGCGACGATGCAAAGCACTCCCTTCTGTCGCCCTCTTCAAGCCACCGCTGGATTGAGTGCCCTCCAAGCGCCCGCCTGACAGAGAATTATCAGGACACGAGTTCGGGCTATGCGCAGGAGGGAACGCTTGCCACCAGACGGCGGAGAAAAAACTTCTTCACAGGCTTGGGAGAATAAAAGCCCCAAAAAAGTGCGGCGACATCGAGATGGATGAACACACTGATGATTATATCTCATTCGTGGGCGAGCAGCTTGCGCGTCTGACCGACCCCAAGGTCTATGTGGAACAGAAAGTGGACTGCTCCAAGTGGGTACCCGAATGCTCCGGCACCTGCGACGCGCTCATCATCTCTGATGGTGTGCTTCATATAGTTGACCTGAAGTACGGCAGGGGCGTGAAGGTCGGTGCGGAGGGCAACGACCAACTTCGGTTGTACGCGCTCGGCGCATTGGAGATGTTCGGAAGCTTGTATGACATCAGCACCGTGCGGATGAGCGTTTTCCAACCGAGGCTTTCAAACTGCTCCACTTGGGAGGTGTCCCGGGACGGACACCGCCGTAGTAGGCGCAATCAAGGATAAAGGCACATATACCATCGTCGGCGAGTCGCCCGGCAAAGGCGCGACGCTCTGGGGCAAGCTGAAATCCGGCGCGGGCTGGATTAGCCTCGACTATGTGAAGAAGGTATAGGGCAACACACACTTAACCCCGCAGGGCGGCTTCGGCTGTTCTGCGGGGCTTTTTTCATTTTTACTACGGATTTCCATCGCTTGCTGTCCAGTAGGAAGTGAGGGGTTTTCTATGCCGCTCGGACTGGAGGACTTGTTGTATGGAAAAGAAAACTGTCACGGAAATTCAAATCGATGACACCCTGTATGTCGTAACCTCGGCGTGTTCCGAAACAGCTACAGAGCCGATTAAGAAAAAGTTGGAGCGCCTGATTTTACAACACGTTTCAGACACACAAAGTTACCAGAATAGCAGCGATAATAGACTTGCTATGTGCTTAAAACAGAGCGAATATAGTACGTACCAATAAATAGGAGGTATCTGCTCTATGCACATTACGCAAGCCGAACAAGGCAAAATCACAGCCTTGTACTGCCGATGGAGTCGGGAGGATTTCGAGTTAGGCGAATCGAACTCAATCGTACACCAAAAGGAAATCCTCACCAAGTACGCGAGGGAACGAGGCTTCGGCAATACCCGCTTCTTCGTGGACGATGGAATCTCAGGGGCTACATTTGACCAACCTGGATTTCAGTCCATGCTCGCGGAAGTCGAGAACGACAACGTAAGCACAGTCATCGTAAAGGACATGAGCCGCTTCGGGAGGAATTACCTCGAAGTCGGTATGTACACCGAGATTACATTCCCACGGCATGATGTTCGCTTCATCGCTATCAACGACAATGTCGATAGCGACAGGGAGAGCGGCGACAATGATTTGCCCCCCTTCAAAAATCTTTTCAATGAATGGTTTTCTCGAGACACGTCTAAAAAAATACGTGCCGTCATGAAGCCCAAAGGCGCGAGCGGCAAGCCGCTGGCTACGCACCCGCCTTACGGCTACATGAAAGACCCAGACAACAAGAACAGATGGGTTGTCGACGAAGAAGCGGCGGAGATAGTAAGGTTTATCTTCGCCGAAGTTATGAACGGCAAAGGCGTTTCTCAAATCGCCCGAAGCCTTCGAGAGCGGAGGGTGAAGACCCCTGCGTTTTACGCCATCGAGCATGAACACGTCGCTTATACAAACGTTTCCGACGCCCCTTGCTTCTGGACGGACACAACCGTAGCCAAGATTCTTTCTCGGCAAGAATATGTAGGAGACATCGTTAATTTCAAGACCTACCGAAAATCCTACAAGCAAAAGAAGCAATTGAAAAACGATCCTGAGAACTACGTTATCTTCAGCGATGTTCACGAGCCGATTATTGACAGGGAGGTCTTCGAAACCGTTCAACGGATAAGGGATTGCAAACGCCGACCCACTAAAATGGCCGAACCGTATATGTTTTCGGGACTTGTGTTTTGCGGAACGTGCAGAGCAAAGATGTACCAATACAGGACTACATCGATTCCCGAAGAAAAATGGTACTTCAACTGCTCAACCTACCGAAAGAAACGGGGTGGTTGCTCTGCTCACCAAATAATGAACGTTCGCCTTGAGAGCCTCGTCTTGACCGACCTCCGCAGGGTGCTTGCACTTGTCCAGAGCGACGAGGGCGAGTTTGTGCGTCAGATAAAGCGGGTAAGCGACGCCGAGGATGAAAAGGCACTACGGCAAAGCAGACGGGACTATGAGCAAAAGAAAAGCCGCCATAGCGCGATTGATAAAATCATCAGGCGGCTCTACGAGGATAATGTCGCAGGCAAAGTAAGCGATGAGCGGTTTGCCAAAATGTCCGCAGAGTATGAAACTGAACAATCCGCACTTGCCAAGGAGTTAGCAGACCTTGAGGCGTTTCTCCAAGAGCAACGCGAGCTGGCAGTCAGCACCGAGAGTTTTCTGAAACTCGTAAGGAAATACACCGAAATTGAAAAACTCGACGCAGAAATCCTGCGGACGTTCATCGAGAAAGTGATAATCCACCACAGGACAAAGGGCGAAGACGGAAAGCGAATCCAGCAGGTTGACATCTACTACAACTTCATCGGAAAGATATAATCGGCACAGTTCAGAGCGAACCGTGCCGATTATTTTTTCGGGATTAAAAATCCCTATCGCACCCCGCCGAAGAGCGGAGGTGTTTGCTGTTTGAAAATGTGGTCGCTTACTTCGCGGCTTTCTTTTCGGTGATGTATTTGTCGATCGCCACGGCGGCGTCTTTGCCGGCGCCCATCGCGAGGATGACGGTGGCCGCGCCGGTGACGATGTCACCGCCCGCGAATACGCCGGGGACGGAGGTCGCACCGGTCTTTTCGTCGGCTTCGATGTAGCCCCACTTGTTGAGCTTCATCTCGGGGAAGGTCGAGAGCAGGACTTTGTTGGAGCCCTGTCCGATCGCCTCGATGGCGCAGTCGGCCTCGATGAAGAACTCGCTGCCCTCGATGGGAACGGGGCGGCGTCTGCCGGAGGCGTCTGGCTCGCCGAGCTCCATTTTGATGCATTTGACGCCCTTGAGCTGTCCGTTGCCGTCGTCGACATATTCGGTCGGGTTTGTGAGCCAGTTGAAGACGATTCCCTCCTCAACGGCGTGGTGATACTCTTCGATACGCGCGGGGAGTTCGGCGAGCGAACGGCGGTAGGCCACCGTCACCTCTTCGGCGCCGAGGCGCTTCGCGGAGCGTGCGGCGTCCATCGCGACGTTGCCGCCGCCGATGACGACGACCTTCTTCGCCTTTTTGGCGGGGGTGTCGAATTTCGGGAACTCATAGCCGTGCATGAGGTTGATTCTTGTGAGGTACTCGGAGGCGGAGTATACGCCGTTGAGCGTAGTGCCGGGGACGCCCTGGAAGTGCGGCGCGCCCGCGCCGACCGCGATGTAGCAGGCGTCATACTCATCCATGATCTCCTGCATGGTGATCGTCTTGCCGACAACGACGTTGCATTCGATGTCTACGCCGAGCTTCTGCATGGCATCGATCTCCATCTTGACGATCTTCTTGGGGAGACGGAATTCGGGGATGCCGTAGATTAGCACGCCGCCGGCCGCGTGAAGGGCTTCAAAGATCTTTACTTCGTAGCCCATCTTCGCGAGGTCACCCGCGACGGTGAGGCTTGAGGGGCCGGAGCCGACTACCGCGACTTTGCCCTTCTTTTCTCCCTCGTAGGCCTTGGGAGCCATATTTTCCTGCGCGTATTTCCAGTCGGCGACAAGGCGCTCGAGCTTGCCGATAGCGACAGGCTCAAAGTCCTTCATCTTGCCGACGGTGCAGAGGCCTTCGCACTGTGATTCCTGCGGGCAGACGCGTCCGCAGACGGCGGGAAGGTTCGTGTATTTATCCATCACTTCGGCGGCGCCGGCCATATCGCCCTCTTTAACGCACTTGATGAAGGCGGGGATGTCTATCTTGACGGGGCAGCCCGCGATGCAGGGCTTCGTTTTGCACTGGAGGCAGCGTCCGGCCTCCAGCTGTCCCTCTTCGAGGCTATAGCCGAGGCAAACTTCACCGAAATTGCCTTTACGTACTTCAGGATCCTGTTCTTTGATGGGGGTCTTCCACTTTGAGAATGTTACAGCCATGTCGGTTCACCTACTTCTGCTTCATATTTTTCCATGGAGATTTTTTCTTCGTCTTTATACTGGCGGAGGCGGCTCATGAACTCGTCCCAGTTGACCTTGTGCCCGTCGAACTCGGGGCCGTCGACGCAGGCAAAGAATATCTTGCCATCGACCGTCACGCGGCAGCAGCCGCACATGCCGGTCCCGTCGACCATCAGCGGGTTGAGCGAAACCCAGATGGGAAGGCCGAGTTCCTTAGCGGCCTTGGTGCCGAACTTCATCATGATGGAGGGGCCGATGCACCAGCTGCGGTCGATCTTCTCTCCGCGCTCGACTACCATCTTCATCGCCTCGGTGACGACGCCCTTCATGCCCTCGGAGCCGTCGTCGGTGGTGATGATCAGTTCGTCGGAGTATTTGCGGCACTCGTCCTTCATGATCACGAGGTCCGAGGTGCGTCCGCCGAGGATGGTGATGACCTTGTTGCCTGCGAGTTTCAGGGATTTGATGATGGGAAAGAGGGCAGCTATGCCGATGCCGCCGCCGACCATGAGCACCGTGCCGTAGTTCTCGATCTCGCTGGGAGTGCCGAGAGGGCCGGAGATGTCCTGGATGCAGTCCCCGACGCCGAGTCCGGACATGAGAGCCGTCGTCTTGCCTACAACCTGGAAGATGAGGCGGATAAGCCCCTTCTCGCTGTCGTAATCGGCGATTGTGAGGGGGATTCTCTCTCCCGAGTCGTCGACGCGAAGAACGACGAACTGGCCCGCCTTCGCGTGATTCGCGATGCGCGGAGCTTCGACCCAGATGTCGAATTCTTTCGGCGCAAGCTTTTGCTTTGATACGATTTTGAACATGATGTACCTCCTCTAAGAATGTAAGAGCAATTTATGCCTCGTTTCCCAATTTACGCAAACTGGCTATAAATTTAACGCAATTTCGTAAATAATGCAATGTGCCTAAGCATAAAAGGGCAAACCAACCGTAAAAGAATTTTTGGAGGAATGGTACGGACGCTAAAAGGAAGGTTTTTCGCGAAAAAACATCTGTCTTTTATGCGGGGGACTATTTAGAGTTTATGGGGTATAATATAATAAGTGAAACGATTTTAAAATAACTTTAAGGAGCGGTGATATAGATATGGAAGTAAAGGTATACACGTCACAGACCTGACCGTGGTGCACTAAGGTCAAGGAGTTCCTTGACAATCTTAAGGTGGCATATACGACCGTGGACGTCTCTGCAGACCGGGCGGCGGCGATGGAGCTTGTAAAAAAGACGAAACAGATGGGCGTGCCGGTCACCCTCATCAGTGATAGGTTCGTTGTCGGCTATAACCCCGGAGAGCTGGAGGCGGCCCTCAAGGAAAATAACCTGATTTCCTGAAAACCTGACGCCGTTTACACTCTTTAGAGGCGGACGGAGAGTGAAAAAAAGAGAGATTGGGTATATTATAGTGACGGCGGGCCTGGAGCCAGCCGTCGCTATTTTTTTGTTGTTCACATTCATGCAGAAGGCCGGTGTTTTCGATGAAGAAAATTTCATTTTCATTTGGCGCATCATTGGGCGGGAGCACAACGACATTTACTGAACTGAAAGAGAGTTTTGGCGCGGCGGCGTTGGCCGCGCAGCGATGGCTCGCGGAGACGCCCTCCTGTACCGAGGGACACGGCTGGCTGGCGCTGCCGGATTCCCCGGTCGAAGAGATAGAGGAGACGGCGGCATGGCTTGCGGGCTACGACAGCGTGATACAGGTAGGCATCGGCGGCTCCGCTCTGGGAAACCTGATGCTGAATCAGGCGCTTTTGGACGGTTTTTACAATGAGAGCACGCCGGGGCCGAAGTTTTATCTCGCGGATAATCCTGATCCTGATAAGACGCTCTCAATATGGGAGCGCGTAAAGGAGGGGCGCGTCGCGCTCGTCGGCGTCAGTAAATCGGGCGCCACCGCAGAGACGATGACGCAGTTCCTCTGGTACCGCAGCGAGCTGCTTAAAAAGGGGCAGAGCGACGCCGACATCCTCGTGATCACAGACCCTGAAAAGGGGATATTCCGCGCCTTCGCGAACGGCTCCAACTGCCGCGTGATGGAGCTGCCCGCCTCCGTCGGCGGACGTTACTCCGTGCTTTGTCCCGCGGGGCTTGTCACCGCCGCCGCGCTCGGCATCGATGCTCCCGCGCTGCTAAGGGGAGCCGCCGCGATGAGGGATTTTCTCACCGCGGAGAAAGATTTTGATAAAAACCCCGCGCTGAAGCTTGCCGCGATCCATCTGCTGCACGAGAGGGAGGGACGCCCGATGTCCGTCCTTATGCCCTATTCAAGCAAGATGGCCTACTTCGCTGAGTGGTACGCTCAGCTCTGGGCCGAGAGCCTCGGCAAGAAAGGACTTGGGACGACGCCGGTGCGCGCTCTCGGCGCGATAGACCAGCATTCGCAGGTGCAGCTCTACACCGAGGGCCCCGACGATAAGTTTTTCACTTTGATATGCGCAGAGGGTCACGGAGTGGAACTTTCCGTGCCGGCTATAGAGCACGAGGCCCTCTCGCCGCTCAAGTATCTCGACGGGCAGGGAATCGGCGCGATGCTGAACCTCGAGGCGAAGAGCACCGCGGCGGCGATCGTGAAGTCCGGCCATCCGCTCGTCTGGCTGGAGCTTGAAAAGCTCGACGCGGAGACCGTCGGGGCGCTGGTCTTTTTCTACGAATATCTGACGGCGCTCACGGGACGCATGATGGGCATCAATCCCTTCGACCAGCCCGGTGTCGAGCAGGGTAAGAAATATACTTACGGCCTTATGGGCCGCGCGGGCTATGAAAAGGACGCCGAAGAGGTAGGCGAGTGGTTCCGAAAGATCGCCGCTGAGAGGATCGAGGCGCTTTAATTCCAGACTTGACTGATAGAAAACAGGCGGGCCGCTTCCTTATTGATTGAGGAAGCGGGCCTTTTTATGAAAGTAACTCCTACTCCGATATCCTCAGTTTGATGAAGTCTCCCGTGAGGTTCCAGCTCTTTTCGATGATGTTGTCGGTCTCTCCCGGCTGCATCCAGGGGAGCATATTTGCCATGCCAAAGGCGTCTATTACCGCGATGAACCGTTCGCCGCTGTCATTTATGTAGAGATATACGCCCTCGGGCTGTTGTTTTGCCATGTTGAGAAGCCTCCAAATTTCCACAAGAGATATTATAATAATTATATTACTACATACCGAAAGCAACGGCTAGTTTGCGAACGGCTTAATTTATGTCCTGCGGGAGGAATGACGGATGAGGCTCAGCACCTTTATATGGCTGGTATTTATTTTACTGACGGTGGCCCCAGGCGTCATCATCCATTTTCTCCGGCGCGGCTCACGCTGATGTCGCCGCTTATCTATTATCTCGCGGCCTTCGGGGCCTATACGGTATTTATCATCCTGCTGACGGGACAGTCCTTCGCCTGGAAGGAGACGAAAAAATCCTTCTATCTGGGCGACATGAAGGTGGCGCTGTTTCCGACGCTGGCCACCTTCTGCGCGACGTGGATGAGTCCGCTCTCGCTCGTAGGCTTCGGCATTTGGTTTTATCGTTCGGGCTATGTTGCCTTCTGGGCTTCGGTCAACGGCTGGATGATCGGCCTGCTGTTTTTCCCCTTTGTAGTAAAACGTCTGCGGGCGGCGCGCGTCACCTCTCTGCCCGAGTGGCTTGAAAAGCGCTACGGAGACGTGCGCGTGCGCAGGCTCGTTGCGCTGACGATGATTTTTCTCTATGTCGTCTATCTGGTCATTCAGTTCCGCGCCTTCGGCGTCGTCGTTTCGTATATGCTTGAGATACCGCAGGGGTTCGCGGCGACCTCGCTGATCTACCTCTTTGTGCTGTACACGACCTTTGGCGGCTATCTCTCCGTCGTGCGCAGCGATATGCTCAACCTGCTGCTGATCATCCTCGGCGTGACCGTAGCCGCCTGGTTCTGCCTGCCGGAGGGCTTTAGCTTTACCGCCGCCCGCGAGGTATTCCGCGCCGAAAGCGCGGAGCTTTCCCTGAATAGTTTTTCCCTCTCGGAGGTATTTTCCGCCTTCGCGATGATGCTTGTCTGGGGGCTTGGCGTCGCCACCAACCCGCAGTATATGATCAGGATAATCGCCTGCCGCAGCAGGCGCGAGGCTTACGGAATGCTGACGCTCTCTCCCTATGTGGTTGGCTGGATATATCTCTGCCTGACGTTTTTCATCATGGTCTGCCGCCTGAAATATCCGCTTATCGGCGGCCTTGAGGAGACGCTGGCCTTTGCCAAACTTGGGCAGTTTCTTCCGCCTTTTGCCGGAATGCTGCTGCTTGTATGTGTCATCGCGGCGGCGGTGAGCACGGCCAACTCGCAGCTGCTGCTCGCCGCCTGTTCCCTCTGTTATGACCTGCTGCCGCTGAAAAAGGACGAAAGCGAGCTGCGCCCCTTCCAGGAGGAGCGTTTTCTCTTTATCAACCGCATTGCGATAACGGTGATAGCCTCCGTCGCCCTGATGCTGAGCCACGCGGGGCTGCCAGGCTATATAAAGCTGGGGACGATAAGCTGGACGCTCGTCGCGATCGCCTATTTTTATCCGCTCTTCACTCCCGGGCTCATCGTTAAGGAGATACTTTTCGCCGTCCTCAGCCTCGCGATAATGCTCCAGTTCCTCCTTATATTTGGTTTCCATATCGAACCGGAGTATGCGATGCTCATCGTGCTTGTTGGGGAATGGCTGGTCTTTATGGCTGCTAAGTTTGTGAGGTCTAAGAAATGTTTCGCAGGGTAAGTCTTGAAGCCCTGATGAAATGGATATTCCTCCTGCTCGCGCTCTCTATGGTGGTGCTGATGCTTGGAGCGCGCCTGCACCAGAGTTACAGCGACAAGCTTGTCTCTGCCGGCAGGTCGGCGGAGAGGCTGAAACGCCTAATGAAAGATTATGATCTCAGCTACAGTCCGGAGGTCATGGCGCAGGAGCTAGGTCCCTACTGGCGCGGTACCTCCGCCGGTGAGGTCCCGTCGCTCACCATAGACAGCGGCGGCAAAGAGTATGGCTTTGTCTCCAACACGCAGAGGATCTATGTCGATATGGTGGAGGAGGAGCGTTACCTGATACTGGTCGGGATGCTCGGGCTCATCATCGCAGTAGAACTTGCCGTATTCCTCTCGTATATGCTTACAAGGCCGCTGCGCCGCCTTACATGGATGTGCCGGGAGGTCGCGGGTGGCGTATCGGTAAGGATACCGCAGACGCTCTTTTCTCCCTATGAATTTCATGAGCTTGTCGAGAGCTTCAACAATATGTCCTCTCAGCTTGAACGGTGGCGCGAGGTCCAGCGGCAGGTGAGCCGGATGGACCGGCTGGCGGCGCTTGGCAAGATGATATCCGGGCTTTCCCACGAGATACGCAACCCGCTCGCGAGTATGCGGATACAAACGGATCTGCTGCGCGACGAGATAGACAGGCTGGCCGCCGGTGGAGAGGGGCAGCAGGACGCGGAGGAGGCACGGGAGCAGATCGCTGTTCTCGGCAACGAGATGGACCGGCTCAACAATATAGTTATGCAGCTTCTTTCATTCGTGAGGCCGCGTCCTACCGTCATTACGCCGGTGAAGCTGGACGACCTTCTGCCGTGGAGCGGGGCGATGCTCGGCTCGCAGGCACAGAAATATAATGTGCGGCTGGTATTGCAGAGCGCAGCGCAGGATGTCGCCGTCATGGCGGACAGCGAGCTGCTGCGCCAGCTGGTGATGAACCTCACTCTCAACGCGATGCAGTCGATGTCGCCGCTGAATGAGGAGCGGGAGATGGTGCTGACCGTCGCCATCGGCTACGCCCCGGCGCCGCGCGGCGGGGAGAAGATGGGGATGATAATGGTCTCCGACACGGGACCAGGGATATCCCCCGATATCGAACACAGGATTTTCGACCCCTTTTTTACCACGAAAAAGGAGGGTACGGGGCTTGGCCTCAGTATCGTACAGCGAATAGTGGAGGGGCTCGGCGGCGAGCTTTCGCTTGAGAGCTCGCCGAACGGAACTACATTTAAGATCTATCTGAAATTACAGCACGGAGGAAGAGACGATGAGCATCTGGATAGTTGACGACGAGACCAATCTTGCGGGGGGGCTGAAAAAGGCCTTTGAGAAAAAGGGCTACAGCGTTAAATGTATCCCCACGATACATGAATTACAGGAGGCGCTCAACACCGAGATACCGTCGCTGGTGTTCCTCGACCAGTGCCTCCCCGACGGGAACGGCCTCGACATGCTGCCGATAATCCTCAAGATCGCGCCTCGCTGCCGTGTGGTGATGATGACGGCCTTCGGCGATTCCAGCCTCGTCATCAGGGCGATACGCCAGGGAGCCTATAATTATCTTGACAAGCCCTTCCCCCTCGACGCGGCGATGAATATGGTGACGCGTGCCTTTGAATCGATACGGCTGCAGAATCAGGCCGAGGTGATGATGGCCGACGAATCGAATCTGCTGCTCGGCTCCTCTCCCGCGATGGAAAAGGTCAGCGAGACGCTGTCAAAGCTCGCTCCCTACCAGGATGTGACGGTGCTTTTGACGGGAGAGAGCGGTACTGGGAAGGAGGTGGCGGCAAGGATGATCCACCGCGCCTCAAACTGCCAGGGGGAGTTTGTCGCCGTCAACTGCTCGGCGATACCGGAGGCGCTGCTGGAGGCGGAGCTCTTTGGCTACGCCAAGGGGGCCTATACCGGAGCCGACTCAAATAAGCCGGGACTGATCGAGGTCGCCGACAAGGGTACGCTCTTTCTCGACGAGATCGGCGATCTGCCGCTCTCTCTGCAGACGAAGCTGTTCCGCTTTATCGACCAGCGTACGATAAGGCCGCTGGGGAGCACGAAGGAGAAGAAGATAAGCCTGAAGCTCATCTGCGCCACCTGCCTTGACCTTGAAAAGAAGGTGCGGGAGGAGAGCTTCCGCAAGGACCTCTATTTCCGGATATCGGTGATACCGATAAAACTGCCGCCGCTGCGTGAACGGGGGAAGGATATCCTCGAGCTGGCCTCATATTTCCTCGGCGACTGCTCTAAGAGGATGAACAGGCCTCTGCCCGAGCTTACGGAGGAGGTGCAGGAGGTCTTTCTGAGTTACCCCTGGCCAGGAAATGTGCGCGAGCTGCGGAACATGATCGAGAGGATCATGATTCTGCGCAGCCAGGCGGATTCACTTGTGCGCCTCGCCGACCTGCCGATGGAGATGCTTGACGCCCACCCGGTCGGCCTGGTCCCCGAAAGCCGCGCCGTCGCCCCCGGCGCGTCGCTCAACGATACGATTGACCGCGTTGAGCGGGAACTCATCACCGCCGCGCTTGCCAAATGCGGCGGTAACCGCACGCAGGCCGCCGCCGAGCTTGGCATCTCGCGCTTTTCCCTGATACGGAGGATGCAGAGGCACGGGCTTGAATGAACTGAAGCTGCTGCCCGGCCTCCGGGGTAAACCCCGGCTTTCGCCAAAGGCCTTTTTGGGCGCTAACCTTCTGCTCGCGCCGGCCGCGGAGCTCACCGATATCTGCCGCGCGCTGGCGGGGGATAACGCGCTGGTGCGGTTTTCGCCGCCCCGTGGTTTTTCCGTAAGAATAGAGGACGCGGAGGATTTCTACGAAAATATCGCCGAAAGGCCGTCGCTGGACGCCGCCCTCTATCCACAGATATGCGGCTGTCCGGGTTTTGCCTTCCTTGAGGGGACAGCGGCTGATCCGGCCTTTTGGAGCTCGCTGCTTGACGAGCGGGGATACCTGAACACCACGCCCGAGGAGGCCGCCTCCATCGCGGGTATCGACGCCGCGGCGGCGGAACGGTTTATAAAGAATTTACAGGATTATGTCGAGCCCGCCGGCCTTTTTGCCGCTGATCTTAAAGAGTCGCTGCTGATACAGCTGCGGCGCGGCAGGTTAGAGGGAGGTGCCGCCTGGCGGCTGCTTACGGAGGGGGAGGCGGCTCTGCTTTCCGGCCGCGCCGCAGAGTGGGGCGGTTCACAGGGTTTTGAGGCCGGTGAAATCGAGGCGGAGCTGGCGCTGCTTCGCAGCCTAGATCCGGCTCCCGGCAGAAACTTCGCGCCGGCGGCCTTTAGCCTTCCGGACATTGAGTTTGTCATTGAGGGAGAAAGGATAACGCCACGCCTTATCGTTGAAAATATGCCGCGGGTGGAGAACGGTTTTGCGGAGTTTGAGGCCTTTTCGGATGCTTTGCTGCGTGAAAAATGGCTGTGCGGCGAATGGCGGGCGGCAAAAGATACGCTTAAAAAGCTGGGCATGCGCTACCGCACCCTGCTGCGTACCGCGTTTCACATCGCCTCCGTCCAGCGTGAAAAGGTCATGGCCCCTTCGCGCCCGCCGGAGCCGCTCACATACAAAGAGGCCGCCGCGGCGCTCTCTCTGCACACTTCGACGCTCTACCGCGCGATGCAGAATACCTCCTGCCTGATAAGGGGCAGGAGCTACCCGATGAGGATATTTTTCTCCCGGGCCGCGGCGGCGGAAAAAACGGTCAGCATCGCCGCGCTGCGGGCACAGATCTCAGTTATGCGCGCTCAGGGACAGACTAACCGCGAGATAGGCGAACGGCTCGGACTGCCGACGCGGACGGTAGCCTGGCACAGTGCAAAGATAGGGGCCGCGCGCGGAAGATGAAAACGGCGGCGCTTCTCTTATTGCCCGGTGTATAAGCGCCAAACTATCGTACTGCGGAATATGCGGCAGAACTCTATTTTTCAAAGGCGGTTTTGGTGCGGGATATTCTAGCAGACGTAAAATTTGGTCAAGGCCGTTTACTGGATGATGTCTGACCGCCAGCGCTTACCGGCGCTTGTTTTATAGCCGCCTCTGCCGGTGAGCCGTATACTTTTCTCTGCGGCCAGTATTTTCTCATACGGTCATCGTATCATACCGGACCGCAGCCGTTCCCGTCGGTGGGCGCTGATGAGGCTGCTGACCTCTGCCTCTTCCACTTATGATATGGTTCCGCCCAGCCGTTGAGGAAGCCCATATCCTCCGTGTCAAAGGCCGTAAAGTCCAATCCACCGCAGTACGATTCCGCCGCTGCGAATGCCTCCGGCAGTGAGAGCTGTTTGAGCAGCGCATCGGTCTGTTTTTCTTCGGGGGCGTTTGCTTCGTCGTTGTAACCCGCAGCGGCGCAGAGCAGCGGAAAGAGCGCATACCAGAGACCGAGCGTCCTGAACGCGTCGCCGGTTGAGTCTGCTTCGTCCGACGCGGCTGCCAGTGCCGCGAGAGGCACAATGATTTCGGCGAGCTCCATAGGGTAGAGGTCGTCGCTCAGCTGCGAGCGCGCCGATTTCGGCAGTATTTTTAAAACCAGCAGCTTTCCCCACAGCTCCGAACCGGCGGTGACATAACAGAGTCCGCTCTCGTGGTCGACATAAGTTTTGTCCGCCATGTGGCCGCCTCCATCTTTAATGATATTCTCTGCTTCGCCTCTCTCCTGCTGGGGCAGTTTTGTTGCTGGAACATAAAAGAGATAATTAAGTTTTTTAAGCTCTTTTGCCACACGCTGGATGGTATAGCCGCAGTCGAACTGCCTTTGCAGCGCGTAGAGGCTTAGACAGATGCTTTCTCTGCGTGGATGTTCCGGAGCGTGTTTGGCGAGCGTGATTACGGAAGATTCTACGAGGCTCTCTATTTCGTGCATAGACATGATTTTCACGAGGGCGCTGAAATAGTCGGCGGCAACCGCGTTATTTCGCGGCGCTGACCGCTTTCCCCTTTGCGATTATTTTACGCGGTTTTTCGCCGTTAAGTTTCATCCTATAGATGTCGTAAATGTTGGCTGACTTGGCGCGTGATTTTTCCGACGGGGCGTGTGCGGAAAAGATTATCTCGTCCGCGCCGAGCCAGGCGGCGTCGATTACGCAGAGACCGCCAACGGCGAGGCGTTCCGTTTTTTTCGTAGCCAGACGGTAGATAAACACCGCGCCTTTGGCCTCAGCCAGGCTTCCAGCCACCGCACAGAGCGCGCATTTTTCGCCGCCGACCTCCGCTGCGAAGAGCCACATGGTGCCGTCCGGCGATACGGAGATCCCGGTGGCGCTGCTGATGAGGATATTATCGGAGGGCAGCAGTCTGTTCATGGGGATATTCTCCATAAGCCTGCCATCCGTCTCCGAAAATTTATAGATGTTTTCGAAGTCAAAAGCATATACGAAGGCGGAGTCTGAGGACCAGAAGGGGCCGAAGAGGTCTGTTTTTACCGTATCCCTGCCAATCGTCATGTTCTTCCTTGTATCGAGGTCATAAAGAGCGGGGAGCCATCTGCTCTGATCGATGAAGATGTTATACAGCAGACGCCTTCCGTTCGAGGACCAGCGGGGGCCGTAACTGTTTTTCCCCGGTACTTCCTTTATCACCCGTGATTTTCTTGAGGTTATATCACAGAGCGCTATAAAGCGGCCGCCTGTTTTATCATACTGCGTATAGGCGACCGTGCCGCCGTCGGGCGATATCTCTGGGTCGTATCCTTTGCACAGCCGCGTTGTCCTTCCCGTCGCGCTATCGGCGGTGTAAATGTAAAAATCACCGCCGCTGACGCGCGAAAAGGCGATCTTTTCCGCCGCGCCGGGGTTGGAGGTAAAAAGTATTAATACTAGTGCCGGCAAGAGTATGGTAAATTTTTTCATATCTGCTCCTCCATTTTAACAGCCATAGTTAATAGTGCTAGTTTAGCACGCTTGGGCGGATGTGCGCATCCTGCATAGTGCGAAAAGCGCACACCCGCCCCTTGGACTGCCCTCTGCCGCGAAAAGACCGCATCCGGCAGGGGATAAAAAATTTTCTATTCAATAAAAATATAGCAACTTTTTTGCATGTATATAGATGAAGGGTTTTATCAAAATCTCATAGGAGGTAACAAAAATGGCGGAGAAAAAAGAATCTGTAGCAAGCGTACTTATCGGCGCGGCCTTCCTGATGGCCACTTCTGCGATAGGACCGGGGTTCCTCACACAAACGGCGGTCTTTACCGACAAACTGAAGGCGGCCTTCGCCTTCGCGATCATCGTTTCAATCGTCATAGACATCATCGTGCAGATGAACATCTGGCGTATCCTCGGAGTCTCAGGGAAGCGCGTGCAGGATGTGGCGAATGAAGTATTCCCCGGTCTGGGGTACTTCCTGGCGGTCCTCGTCGCCATCGGCGGCCTGGTATTTAACATCGGAAATGTCGGCGGCGCGGCGATGGGGCTCAACGTCATCTGCGGCCTGCCTCTGGCGCCCGGCGCGGTGATAAGCGCTCTGGTCGCCATCGCGCTCTTCCTAAATAAAGAGGCCGGTAAGGCGATGGACATGTTCACGAAGGTGCTCGGCATAATCATGCTCTGTATGGTAGCCTTCATGGTCGTCAAGACGATGCCTCCGGTAGGGCTGGCTCTCAGGGAGACCGTGATGCCCTCAAAGATAGACTGGCTGACGATCCTCACGCTGGTCGGCGGAACTGTGGGCGGCTACATCACATTCGCGGGAGCGCACCGTATCATTGACGCCGACATCGTAGGCGTAGGCAACCTTGATAAGATATCCCGCGGCTCCGTGACGGCGGTCTGCATCACCGGCGTGATGCGTTACCTGCTCTTCCTCGCCATCCTCGGCGTGGTCGTAACCGGCGTGGCGCTGGATCCGAAGAACCCGCCGGCATCGGCCTTCCTCATCGGCGCGGGTCAGATAGGCTACCGTATCTTCGGCGTCATCCTCTGGTGCGCGGCCGTCACCTCGGTGGTCGGCGCCTCCTACACCTCGATCTCCTTCCTGCGCACGCTCTTTAAGCAGATCGAAGCGAAGCACCGCTACTGGATAATCGGTTTCATCTGCGTATCGACGGCCATCTTTACGACGATGGGCAACCCGGTGACGCTGCTAGTATTCGCCGGCTCGCTCAACGGACTCATCCTCCCCGTTTCGCTGGGCGCGGTACTGCTGGCGGCCTACAATAAGAAGATCATCGGCGAGGGCTACCACCACCCGATGGTCCTCACGGTGCTGGGCTGGATAATGGTCATCTTCACGGCCTGGATGGGCTTCAAGTCCCTTACGGGAATAATGAAACTTTTCAGCTAAGAGAAAAGGGTTTACGGTGTAAAATTAGAGAGGGGCCATACCGCTCCTCTCTGATGCGAAGGGGTGATGTCGGTGGCAGTATATATTGATGAACCAAAATATTTGAACGCCGGGGAATCCTGCGTCGTGATTGAGTTTGCCGACGAGATAGACCGCGGGGCGAACGACGCGGTGATGAATCTTAAAAAATATCTTCTCACGCAGAAAAATGTGCCGGTGGTAGAGTGCCTTCCCACCTACAGATCGCTGGCGGTCTACTTTGACCCTAATACGACCAGCGCCGGCGCTGTTATAAAAGAGGCTCAGGCCGCGCCTAAGCTGGGCGGCGAAGCGTCCGGCGCGCCGCACACGGAGATCGCGATACCGGTCTGTTACGGCGGAGAATATGGGCCGGATATCGCCAATGTTGCGGAACACGCGGGGATATCCGAGGAGGAGGTCGTCAAGCGCCACAGCGCTAAAGCCTGCCATTGCTACATGATCGGCTTCATGCCGGGCTTCGCCTACCTTGGCGGCATGGACGAGACTATCGCGACGCCGCGCCTCACCAACCCGCGCACCGTCATCAAGGGCGGCAGCGTCGGCATAGCGGGAAAACAGACGGGCATATACCCGATAGACAGCCCCGGCGGCTGGCAGCTCATCGGGTGCACGCCGCTGCGCCTCTTTACGCCCGAGGCCTCGCGCCCGACGCTGATCGAGGCCGGTTATGAGGTGCGCTTTGTTCCCGTCACGGAAGAAGAATACAAAAAAATCGAGGCCGAAGTGGCTGCGGGCTCCTATGTGCCCGTCATAACGGAGGCGGTATAGGATGGAACTGACGATTAAAAAGGCGGGGATGCTCACCTCCGTGCAGGATCTTGGCCGCTGGGGATACCAGTCAAGCGGCGTTCCCGTCGCGGGGGCGATGGACCTGCCGGCGCTTAAACTCGGCAACGCGATGCTCGGCAACCCGGAGGGGGCGGCGGCGCTGGAGGTGACGCTGCTTGGACCGGAGATAGAGGTAAAAGGCGGCGGAGCGGCGGTATTCGCCGGAGCCGACCTTGGCTTCTCTGTCAACGGCAGGGCCGTCGGCTCATGGCTGGCCGTTGTGCTGCACGACGGCGACGTCATCTCCTTTACCGGACCTAAGGGCGCGGGCTGCCGCGGCTGCCTCTGCTTTGCGGGTGGCGTCGACGTTCCCGTCGTGATGAACAGCCGTACGACATACATGCGCGCGAAGATAGGCGGCCTGGACGGCCGGGCCCTTAAAAGCGGCGACGTGATAAAGGTAGGGGAGCCGGCTCCTCTCTGGAAACGCCTTGACGGGTTCCGTCTCCCGGCGGAGCTGAACCCCGCCGCCGCGGCGGAAGAGCCGCTGGCGATAATTACCGGACTGCAGTGCGACGCCTTCACGGAAGAGGGCTGTGCGCTGCTATTTGCCTCGGAATATCTCATCACCGCCGAATCCGACAGGATGGGCTGCCGTCTCGAGGGGCCGAAGATAGAGCATACGGAGAAGGGCGCGGACATAGTCTCCGACGGGATACCGCTCGGCGCGGTGCAGATCCCCGGACATGGAATGCCGATCATAATGCTCGCCGACCGCCAGACGACGGGAGGCTACACAAAAATAGGCGTCCTCACGCCGCTTTCCGTCGAGGCGCTTGTTCAGAAAATGCCTGGCATGAAGGTCAGGTTTCGCGAGGCGGAGCTCTCCGAGGGAGAGGCGGAACAGCGAAAGATAGCCGAGGCTGTGAAACGCGTAAACACGCTGCGTCTGTCATACGTTTCACGGAGTCAGCAGTCATCCTCACCGCTGCCCGGACGTTTTAAAATCACGCTCAACGGAAAAACATACGAGATCACCTGCGAAGAGATATAAAGAAAAGGAGTGACCGATCATGTACAAAGTAGACCTTAACAGCGATATCGGAGAGAGCTTCGGCGCCTACAAAATGGGGGACGACGCCGCGATCATGAACGCCGTGACCTCGGCGAACGTCGCCTGCGGCTTCCACGCGGGCGACCCGCTCGTGATGAAAAAGACGCTCAAGACCTGCGCCGAAAAGGGCGTCGCGGCGGGCGCGCATCCCGGTTACCCCGACCTTGTGGGCTTCGGGCGGCGAAACATGAAGTGCACCCCCGATGAGGAATACGCGGACTGCCTCTATCAGATAGGCGCGCTGAAAGCCTTCTGCGAAGCCAACGGCCTCAGGCTCCAGCATGTGAAGCCGCACGGCGCGATGTACAACCAGGCCGCCAAAGACCCAGTGCTCGCGAAGGCGATCGCCCAGGCCGTCAAAGACGCCGGCGAAGATATAATCCTTATGGGGCTCGCGAACTCGGAATTTGAGCGGGCCGCGAAAGAGCTTGGAATTCCCTTCGCCGCCGAGGCCTTCGCCGACCGCGGCTACATGCCGGACGGTTCGCTCGTGCCGCGTTCACAGCCGGGGGCGCTGATCCACGATGTGGAGGCCACCGCGAAGCGCGTTGTGCGCATGGTCACCGAAGGGACCGTCGAAGCGGTGGACGGCACGGTGATAAACTTCCGTCCGCAGTCGATATGTATGCACGGCGACACCCCCGAGGCCGTTGAAATGGCGAAGGCCGTCCGCGCCGCTCTTGAGGCCGCGGGCGTTAAAGTTACGAATCTGAAGGAGGTCGTGCTCGGATGACGCTGCCGTTTGACGTCGCACCATTTTACTCAACAGACCCGAAAGAGATGCGCCGGCTGATACGTGAGAATGAGTGGACGTACCCCACCTCCGGTCTCTGCCACTGCCATGTGCAGGCGAACATGATTGTCCTGCCGAAGGAATGGGCCTATGATTTTCTGGTATTTGCCCAGCGCAACCCTAAGCCCTGCCCGATTCTGGATATCACGGAGCCGGGGCAGTGGGAGGCTAAACTGATCGCCCCCGGCTCGGACGTGCGCACGGACATTCCGAAATACCGCGTCTGGAAGAACGGCGAGCTTGTCGACGAACCATCAGATGTCGTTAAATACTGGAAAGACGACCTTGTCGCCTTCCTGCTCGGCTGCTCCTTCAGCTTTGAGGGCGCGCTGCTGGAGGCGAACATCCCCATCCGCCATATCGACATGAACTGCAACGTGCCGATGTACGTCACGAACATTCAGAATCAACCGGCGGGCCGCCTCTCCGGGCCGATGGTCGTCAGCATGCGTCCGGTCAAGTACGCGCAGGTGCCGAAGGCGGTGCTCTCGACGGGTAGATTCCCCGCGGTGCACGGTGCGCCGGTGCATATCGGCGACCCCGCGGCGATCGGCATCAAAGACGTCAACAAGCCAGACTTCGGCGATGCGGTAGAGATCCGCGACGGTGAGACGCCGGTCTTCTGGGCCTGCGGAGTGACGCCGCAGGCGGTGCTCATGAAGAGCAAACCGCCCTTCGCGATCACGCACGCCCCCGGCTACATGTTCATCGGTGACCCGAAAGACGTGGATTACGCGGTGTTTTAAATTAACAAAAATTAAGGTACGTTGCCGCTGAACTAAAGAAAAATGCATACACAAGCGGCGCTTTCATCAAAGTAAAACGGCGGTTCTCATGAGGGCTCGCCGTTTTACTTTTTCATCTATGCTATATAAGCATTAGTTGTCTTTCAATTGGCTGTGCTTTCCTATTTGCCCGACAAGTTTGATTAATTACCCTATTGTTTTGAAAAGCTCCTTAATACAAGGTCAATTCTAAATTTTATAGGTGATTTCTAAGGCTGTTTTGTCTGACATCCGACTATACCTTTTAGGTATAGCTGTTATTTTATATATGTATTGGACAGTTGATAAACAAAAGGATAATCTATGTGCAAGAAATTAGATAATTAAATTTAAATATTAACAATAAGTTTATCCAAAAAATATGCATAGCAAAAAGATTATATCAATATTATCAAGCGGAGGGATGTACATGGCTCTATCTGTACATACAGTTGATGCAGTGGTTGTTGGCGGAGGGATAATGGGCTGTGCCGCCGCCTATTATCTGCGTCTGGCAGGGATTTCGAAGGTTGCGGTCGTTGAAAGGGATTCACTGTGCAGCGGTTCCACCGGCAGGTGCGCGGGCGGGTTCCGTCAACAGTTCCCGACCATAAACGAATGCCGTCTTGCTAAGGATAGCATTAAAATGATTGAGACGTTGGAAGATGAACTGGAATACGATATGGAAGTTAGGCAGGGCGGCTATCTTGTCCTCTCGTATACTAAAGAGCACGCGAAAGACGCAAAAGAGAAAATTACGATGCAAAACAGCATCGGCATACCGGTAAGGTGGATGGAAGTACCGGAGATAGAAAGTTTTGCTCCATGGCTTAACAGTGAAGAGGGGTTTGTCGGTGCGGCTTTCTGCCCGACAGACGGCACGCTGAACCCCTTTAAGATGGCCTATGCATATGCGAAGAAATTCCAGAATCTTGGAGGCAAGGTTTACCAGCATACCGAGGTTAGGGAGATCAGGCGGCTTCCAGGAGGCGGTTTCAGAACTGTTACGACGAACGGAGAGTTTTGCAGTCCTTTGCTTTTCAACTGCGCCGGCGCCTATTCTGCTAAGATAGGGGAGATGCTAGGACACGCCATTCCCATCGTTCCCCTTGCGCGCGAGAAGATAATCACCGAACCGGTCAAATACTTTCAGCCATTTCTCTGTAACTCGCCGCTTCACACACTTCATTTCAACCAGACTGCACACGGTTCCTTTCTTATGAGCTGCGCGAACATGAGCCTCAAACAGAGAGGGGATCTGCGCAACACGTGGCGTTTTACGCAGGAAACGGCAGACGCCGTGGCTCGGCTGCTTCCCGTCCTGAAAAAAATCCGCATCGTGCGCCAATGGGCCGGATATTACGAGACGACTCCTGACGGCAGGCCTTTCATTGGCGGCATAAAGGGGATAGATGGATTTTATCAGTCAGCCGGCTACAACGGACATGGCCTTATGCTGGCGCCCGCCGCGACAAAGGCGATTGTGGACGAGGCCCTCGGCGGGACAGTTCCGGAATGGTACGGGGCTTTTGCGATGTCACGTGTAGAAAAATGAGAAAAAACATATATTTAAAAGGAGTGCATTAAAATGACAAAAATCACAAAGATAGAAATATTCTCACTGGTTGCAAAATTCAAAAAACCCTTCAGCTTTTCGGGTATAACGCGGACAAGTTCCAAAAATATCATCATCAAAATCAATACTGACGAAGGTGTATACGGCATTGGCGAAGCCTGCCCCGTGCCTGGCATGTCAGGAGAAACGAGTGCCTCGATATGCTCTGTCATCCGTGAATTTATCGCACCGCTGCTTTCCGGTGCCGATCCGCTTCAAATATCCGTTCTTATGTCGAAGATAGACAAGGCCGTGGGCGGCAACGTTGTCGCCAAAGCTGGAATTAACATCGCGCTTTATGACCTGGCCGGAAAATTGCTCGGCGTTCCCGTCTATACACTGCTGGGTGGTAAATTCCGAGACTATGTGGATATTAATGGTTCGGTGGGGCTTGGCACAGCCGACGAGATGACGGCTACGGCTGAAGAACAGATGGAAGAGGCAGGAGTGCGCTACATAAAACTTTACTGTGGCCGCGATGATGTTGACAAAGATGTCAAAAAATTAAAAGAGATCATCAGGCGCATAGGCGGCAGGGCGAGGGTGTTCCTTGACGTCAACCAGCAATGGACGCCGAAGGCGGCCATTCAAGCGATACGAGCCCTGGAAGAGGAAAACCTCCTTTATGTCGAGCAGCCGACGCCAAAATGGGATTACGCGGGAATGCGCCAGGTTTGCGAAGCGGTTGAGACACCGATCGCAGCTGACGAAGCGGTATTCTATACCACGGATATTACGAACCTCGCGCTTCATCGGGCGGCAGACATCATCACTATATACGCGCTGAAACCCGGCGGCGTCAAAAAAGGTTACGAGTCGATCATGCTTTCGGCGGCGTTGGGAATGGAATGCTTTATCGGCAGTTACCTTGAGCTTGGCGTTGGCACCGCCGCGGGAATACACCTTTCCGCCGCTATACCATCACTGAAATATCCCTGCTATATGTTCGGACCGTTAAAGTATGAATTTGACGTCCTTAAAGAGGATTTGGAGATAAAAGATGGCAGGGTCAAGGTTCCGGACGGTCCGGGGCTGGGAATTGATATCGACGAGGACAGATTACGTTTGATGATGGTGGAATAGAAAAGCTGCGGAAGAAAAGAGGGGATGACGAATGAGGATAACTGAACATCCGATTCTTGAATTTAAACGTGATGAAAAACTGACCTTTTACTATAACGGCCAAGCGATAGATGCGTACAAAGGAGAGACCGTCGCCGCAGCGCTCCATGCTGCGGGAGTGCGCAAATTCGGTGAGAGTCCGGAGCTGCATCACCCGCGTGGGCTGTTTTGTGCCATAGGAAACTGTTCCTCTTGTTTTATGACCGTTGACGGTGAGGCAAATGTGCGCGTATGTGTCACACATGTTAAAGATGGCATGAAAGTAGAGGAACAGAGGGGAAAGGGGTGCGTTTGGAATGGTTGACGTCGAAATACTCGTTGTTGGCGGCGGCCCGGCCGGTTTGTCCGCGGCAAAAGCCGCCGCATCTCTGGGAGCGACTGTCGTAGTATGCGAGAGGGACGAGATGCCTGGCGGACAGCTCGTAAAACAGACGCATAAGTTTTTTGGTTCAGAAAAACAGTGCGCAGGCGAACGCGGCATACATATAGGACAAAAACTGCTCGCAGACGTAAGAGCTGACAAAAATATCACGCTGCTGACCGACGCCGCCGCCATTGGAATGTACGAGGACGGTGTGGTGGGATTACTTCATCACGGCATGTTTGTCAAGTACAGGCCTAAGCGATTGATCATCGCCACCGGAGCCTCAGAAAAATTCCTTGCCTTCAACGGCAACGATCTGCCGGGAATATACGGAGCTGGAGCCGTGCAAACTCTCATGAACGTAGCGGGTGTGAAGCCGGCGGAACGGGTGCTTATGGTAGGTTCGGGAAATATCGGTCTTATCGTGTCCTATCAGCTTAAGCAGGCTGGGGTAGAGGTGGCGGCAGTAATCGAGGCCGCGCCGAAAATCGGCGGATACCTTGTTCACGCATCAAAGATACGCAGGGCTGGTATTCCCATCCTGACGGGCTGGACAATATGCGAAGCCTATGGCGATGGGCAGGTGGAGGGGGCACGGATATGCAGGCTAGACGAGAAATGGCAGCCTATTCCTGGTACTGTGAGAGACGTTAAATGCGACGTAATCTGCCTGGCCGTAGGCTTGAGCCCGTTGACGGAGCTCTGCTGGCAGGCCGAGTGTGAAATGAAGTTTGTCAGGGAACTATCCGGCCATGTTCCGGTAACTGACAGGAATCTGGAGACGACCCATAAAGGGATATACGCCTCCGGAGACGTCAGCGGCATAGAGGAGGCCTCCTCAGCGATGGTAGAGGGAAAACTTGCCGGATATGCCGCCGCCGAAAGTCTGGGATACGGTTCAGATCGTGCCGCTGCACTAAAAGAAAAAGCCAGGAGCGAACTTGACGAACTCCGTGCCGGCCCGATGGGGGCTAAGATTAGACAGGGAATTGAAACTATGGAATCAAAGGGAGGAAAAGTCCATGTTAATCTCGACCGGTATTCCTGTTAAAGAGGATCTGGAAAAAGCGCGTCCCTCCGCAGAGCGTTTGGTAAAAGGGCCTGTGGCGATGGTTGAATGTTTTCAAGAGATACCGTGTAACCCCTGCGTTGCCGCCTGTGCACGCAAGGCTATCTCGATGTCCGGCGGCATTAACTCCGTGCCGGAGGTGGATTTTGAAAAATGTACCGGCTGCTCTATGTGTATCACACACTGTCCTGGGCTGGCGATTTTTGTCATTGACCAGAGCTACAGCGACGCTTTTGCCCTTGTAAAAATTCCATTCGAATACGTCCCTGTGCCTAAGGCGGGGCAGTTTGTAGTAGGACTTGACCGGTCTGGAGAAGAGCTGGGTTGGTTCCACGTCAACAGAATCACATCCGGAGGTAGAAAGAACATGACCAACGTGATAGCGTTGGAAGTGCCAAAGGGTCTCTCTATGGAAGTGCGCGATATCAAAGTCGGAGGTTACCGAGATGTCGAATAACAATGAGACGATCATCTGCCGCTGCGAAGATATCACAGTCGAGCGCATCCGTGAGTGTATAGCAGCAGGATGCACAACGATAAATGAGATCAAGCGCGAGACCCGTGCCGGCATGGGCCCCTGCCAGGGACGTACCTGCCGTATGCTGATTGCCCAGGAGCTTAGCTGTGCCTATAACATCCCGCTTGACGAGGTATTGTTGCCGACATTCCGCATACCGGCTGTCGCCGTGAGTATTGAGGTGATGGCGGAAGCAAAGGTTGCGGACGACGGTATAGTTAGTATTCCTTAGGCATTAGGCTATAAAAACCTTGACGAAAGATGCAGATTTTAAATATCGTTATTAAAAGAAAAAGTTCTCATCCTGTTTTTACTTAACCTGCCAACGCTATATTTAGGGGGGAGTTTGTAGTGTCTAACATCAGTTTTTTGGAAAATTTTCTTAAGGGTATGAAGCGTATTCAAGATCTCCTTGGAACAGTGCTGTTAGTAGCGGTAACTTTACTTGTTTTTTGTCAAGTTATCCTCCGCTATTGTCTTCACATGCCATTAATGGGGATAGAGGAACTTTTGATGTTGCCTACAATATGGCTGTACATGATCGGGTCGGCAAATGCCTCTCTTGGAAGAAGCCACATAGAGTGTGGTATTGCTACTTTATATATAAAAACCCCTCGTGGTATGTGTATATTTAAAATAATACGCAACTTTATTTCAGTAATAGTAGGAGGATGGCTGCTTCGTTGGGCGTTCTGGCTTCTTCAATATAGTTTCCGAATGGGCAAAGAAAGTCCGTTGTTGTTTATTCCAATGGAATATGTTGAAAGCGCCGTGTTCGTAGGGTTTTTATTAATGTGGTTGTATACGATTATTGAACTTATAGAAAATCTTACTCACTTGCTTAATAAAGATTTTGCTTCTTACATGAGAGAGGAGGAAATATAAATGCTGGGAGTTTTCTTTGCTGGTGTAGGCATAATGTTAGCTGTGCTAATGCTCAGTGTTCCGCTGCCATATTGCTTTGGTGGAGCCCTTGCTTTTATGGCTGTTTTTGGAGATGTCTCAATGAAGAGTATGATGCTTTGGGCTATTCCGCAGATTACCAGCCAAGTATTGCTGGCTAGCCCATTGTTTATCCTCTCCGGTTCGTTAATGGGATCTAGCGGCATAGCAACGCAGTTGCTGAATTTCATAGAAATTTTCACGGGGAGGGCAAAGAGTGCACTTGGAGCTGTCAGCGCGATAACTTGCGCAGTTATTGGAGCCATCTCAGGAAGCGGTTATACTGGCATAGCGGCTATTGGACCAATAATGATTCCTAGAATGGTTTCCATGGGATATTCCCGCGGGTACTCTACCGCACTTGTTACGGCAGCTTCTATTTTAGGGCTATTGATTCCTCCTAGCGTCAATATGATTCTCTATGGATGGGTTACGGAAACTTCAATACTTGCCTGCTTTCTTTCAACATTAGGCCCAGGAGTGTTTATATGCCTGCTAATGTGTATAATAAATGCCTACGTGGTTAGAAACGTCAATATTTCTCTACCGACCAAAGAAGAGGTAAAGCAAAAGAGGAAGGAATTTATACCACGAACGGCAGCAGCTTTTCCAGCTTTGATGATGCCGGTGATTATACTTGGAGGAATTTACGGTGGTGTATTTACAGCAACCGAGGCGGCTGCCGTATCAGCTGTTTATGCTGTGCCAGTGGGGCTCTTTATTTACAAAGGGCTAAAAGGCAGGACTCTTTATAAATCAATTTGCGATTCTACCACGTCCATCGGGGCGGTGATGGGAATGATTTTTTGTGGGCTAATGCTTGGCCAGGTTTATGCTTTTATGCAGATACCTGAAAAATTAGCCTCGCTAATACTTGGCGTGACCACGAATAAATTCTTCCTGCTCATGCTTATAAACATATTCCTACTTTTTGTAGGAATGGTGATGAGCGATACGATGGGGATTCTGCTTTGCGCTCCACTACTTTTGCCGATAGTGAAAAGCATCGGCATTGATCCTATACATTTTGCCGCAATAATGGGCACAAATCTGGCGATGGGAGGGATTACTCCGCCGTATGCGAGTATCCTATATTTTGGTATGAAAATAGGAGATTGCACCTTTGCAGAGGTTTTGAAACCTATTCTAATGATGATTTGTTTTGCTTATATACCAGGGATTCTTTTAGCTACATATTGGGAACCATTGTCGATGTACCTTCCGAGGCTACTCGGGTACTAATAATACACCATATTGAAGGAGGTATTTTATTATGAAAAAGTCTATCAAATCGGTACTAGTTATGCTTGCTGTAGCTGTAATGCTCGTTTCATCGACCACGGCTATATTTGCGAAAGATTGGAAGCTTTCACATACGAGGCCAACAGGTACACCATTGGACAATGATGCAAAATATTTTGTAGATAACGTGAAGAAAGTAACTAATGGGAGGATTAATATAGTTGTATTCCCAGCTAGCCAACTTGGAGATTATACTGTTGTACAAGAGAGACTTTCCATCGGTGATGTGGAAATGATGCTTTGTTGCCCATCTTCAACGGTAGATAAAAGACTTGCATTGACAACTATGCCATATCTGGCAACAAGCTGGGAGGAGTTGGAGTATCTTTATAATAAAGATGGTGGTGAAGCGCGTAAAATAATTGCGGAAATCCTCGATAAACAGGATATTCATCTTTTAGGGATATGGCCAGCTCTTTGTTCCGGCATAGGATTCACGAAGGAACCTAAAAGCCCTGGTGATCCTAATGTGCAAAAAAATCTTAAAATACGGGTCATGCCACTCAAAGTTTCTGAATTGACTGGTGAGGCGCTTGGTTATATGGCGACGCCGCTTGCTTTTGGGGATATCTTCACCGCTCTTCAAACAGGAATGATTGATGGAGTTATTGGAACTGGTCCAGAAGGAAATTGGTCTCAGTATCGCGATCTCATTAAATACTATTGCGATCAAAAGATATTCTATGAAGTTTTCCCGTTTATGATTAATAAGTCTATTTGGAATAGCTTGTCCAAAGAAGATCGTAATGCGCTTACGAAGATAGCCGATAGTATGGAAGAGAAACGCTGGGATGAAGTAGCTAAAGAACATAATATGTATATTAAAAAGCTTAGAGAAAATGGGACAAAGATAGTTACTTTCACCACAGGAGAGCTGGATATCATGCGGAAAAAAGTACAAGAAAAAGTATGGCCAAGTATTCCTAAGGAATTTCCGCCTGATCTTCAAAAAAGGATCATTGATTCTCTCTCAAAAATGAAAAAACAGTAAAAACATATAGATTAGGAGGAATGACGATGAGGCTTTTAGTAATCAATCCTTTTGGCGTAGGTACCTATGACGATAAAATTAAGGACATTTGTGAAAAGGTAAAACGATCAGGTACGGAAATAGTAGTGGAACATAATAAACGCGGCATACCGTTTATCCGCCACGCGTATTTTCAAATGCTTATGGTCCCTGATGTTGTCGAGCGTGTAATCCATGCTGAAAAGGAAGGTTTTGACGGTGTTTTTGTTTCTTGCTGTTTTGAGCCCGGAGTAAAAGAGGCGCGTGAAGTTGTGGATATTCCTGTTGTTGGTGGTTCAGTGCCGGCAGTATTTTTAGCTCGTCAGCTTGGTCAGAAATTTGGGTTTATCACAGACACGAAAAGGGCCGATGCCCAGACATATGACCTTTTTAAACAGTATAAGCTTGATATTGAAATGGTTGGTTTAGATTCTGTGCAGCTTGGAATTGAAGAAATCGCACAATCTCCGGAAAAGAATTTCGAACGAGCAGTGACATTGGCAAGAAAAATGGTAAGTGATGGGGCTGACGTAATAATTAACGGATGCACCGTTGTTTCAGCGTTTTTCAGCCAATATACTATTCCTGAGGATTTGAAAAATATCCCTATTATCGATGCCAACGTGGCATCGATTAAAACGCTTGAAATGATGGTCGACCTTCATGAGACGCTTGGTCTTACCGTCTCACGTAATATCTACTATCAAAAGCCACAGGTCATTGAACCAGAGGCATTCGAGATGGCAAGATATGTTTATAACGTGGGTAAATAACAGATAGGTCTTGTATAAGATGGCAAAAATACCTGCTACTATGTGCTAGGCATTTTTAAAACTGGCATATTGTTCGTACTTTTAACCGATTTTGGTTATTGTAGACATGCCTGTGGTGGATTGGCAGCTGGGTTGTTTAGCAAACGGCCGATATGTCTGAAAAAGTATGCGCAGTAAGCAACAATATTCGGCAGTCTGGCCCGAGCAGCTTTTAGCATAATCATCACGACTGTCGCAAATGGAATCTAAAGGCGAAGGTACAGGGTTTGTCTGCCTTGTTCCTTCGCCTATGCTGTACGCTATATACGGAAATTATGTTTTTTTATTATCTCCCAGCTTTTATTTACTACGGGCGATAAATTTGCATCTTTGCGCTTTATAGCTGAAAAAAAAGTTGTCTCATTTAAATCTGTTATCTCCATTATTTTGTAGTCGTTATCCCGGAACATTCTTTGGGTACAGTTGGGTATTATAGCGATTCCAACTCCCTGTTTAGCTAATATGACACCGTTTTCAAGTTCAAAGTAATAACACTGAATGTCAGGAGTTAGAGCTTTTTCCGTGAAGGCCTTAACTATTGGTAGGTAGAGCGACTCTCTCGACGGCATAATAAGAGGATAACTTGATAGGATTTCAAGAGATATACCATTAAGCCCTTCCTTCAATAACTGATGGGAGGCAGAAAGCGCCGCGACCCACCTTCCCTCATGTAATTTATGCATATCAAAAAACTCCATTCCAGAGAGAGGCCATCTAAGAAAACCAATATCGATCTCTCCGCTCAGTATGCGGTTGGTTATCTCGTTAGCTGTGCCGCTGTACGAGTTAATCTCTGCGTTGTGAAAATTTTCATGAAAGAGTTTTATAAACTGCGGCACAATGAGAGCGTTTGAAGCGTCATTTGAGCCTATCACAATTTTATTTTTTCCAGAAAACGTAATGGAGCGGAGTTCTGCCATGATATATTCGTGTAGGTTAATGAGTTCGATACCCTTCAGTTGAAGAAGTTTTCCCGCATCGGTAAGGACAAGGCCATTTTTTTCGCGAATAAATAACGGTGCGCCGATTTCTTCCTCTAGTACCATTATTGAGCGGCTTAGCGGCGGTTGTGACATGTGTAGTTTTTGTGCAGCGGCGGAGAAGTTTTTTTTCTCGGCAATGCAGAGAAAATATCTGAGCTGTCTTAGATCCAAACTTCACACTCTCCCTTGCTCCAGTCAGTCGATGATTTAACAACCAGGTTAGAGAAATTATAATCTAAAATTTGTGACTACGGGGAATGATTTTTAATGCATCTATTTATTTAGCTAAAATATCTTTATGCTACTATAATTACTATAAATAAGTATTTTTACGTAATATATACAATTTTAAAAATTTAATTTTTTAAAAAATAATGAAATAGTGCGATTATATCTTTTATTAGCGGTATTCATTGCATATTTGATATCTTTATAAAAAGTAAAAATTGGATATAGACTAAAATAAGTTGTTAAGGTATATTATCTTTGTCAGCAAAAACAGAGGTACACATAAATCTAATAAACGGGAGGAAGCATGATGATTTTAACGAATCCAGTTGTTATTTCAGTTGTTGTGATGATCGCGCTATGTCTGCTTAACCTTAACATTGTACTTGCCCTTCTTATCGCGGCTCTTGTTGCGGGACTAAGCGCCGGTATGGGTATTTCCGAGACGATGGGGACGCTTATTGGCGGTATGGGCGGCAACGCCGAGACCGCGCTTGCCTATTTCCTGCTCGGGACTTTCGCCGTCGCGATCGGCCAGACAGGTATTGCCTCTATCGCTTGTAAGAAGATAGCGAAAGTTGTCAAGGGGCGAAAATATATCCTTCTCTATATTCTGGTCGTCATCGCCTGTATGTCGCAGAATCTGGTTCCCGTCCACATCGCGTTTATCCCAATTTTGATACCGCCGCTTCTCCTGCTCTTCAATGAACTTAAAATAGACCGCCGCGCGGCGGCCTGCGCGCTCACCTTCGGTCTGAAAGCTCCATATATCGCGCTTCCCGTCGGTTTTGGGCTCATCTTCCACGGGATAGTTTCCAGCGAGATGGGACGCAACGGAATGGAAGTGGCGAAGACCGGCGTCTTCCACTATACATGGATAATAGGTTTAGGTATGGTCGTCGGGCTTCTCATCGCGCTTCACATTTCGTACGGTAAGCCGCGTGTCTATGAGAATAAACCGATCATCGGCGCAAATATGGATCTGCCGGAGGAGAAATTTACGCGGACTCACGTACTCGCCTTTGTCGCGATAGTCGTGGCTTTCGCCGCGCAGCTCATGACCGGGTCGCTGCCGCTCGGCGCTTTAGCCGCCATCATCGTCATGATCCTTACCCGCACGATTCCCTGGAAGGATATTGACAGCACCTTTATGGGCGGGCTGGAGATAATGGGGCTCATCGCTTTCGTCATGCTCATCGCGGCAGGCTACGGAAATGTTCTGCGTGAAACCAAAGCGGTGGACGCGCTTGTATCAAGCGTCGTCGGTATTGTCGGCGGCAGCCGCTTCTGGGGCGCCTTCCTCATGCTGGCGGTGGGACTTCTCGTCACGCTTGGTATCGGGACCTCTTTTGGTACGATCCCCGTCATTGCCGCGATATACTGCCCGCTCGCGGCGCAGCTCGGTTTTTCAGTTGGCGCTACCGCCTGTCTTATCGCGGCTGCCGCAGCGCTGAGGGATGCCGGTTCTCCCGCATCCGATTCGACCCTTGGCCCCACCTCGGGGCTGAACGCCGACGGTCAGCACAACCATATATGGGACACCTGTGTGCCGACCTTCCTGCACTATAATATTCCGATATTCATCGCCGCAATGATCGGCGCGCTCGTCATATACTAAAGAGCAGGTTATATAACAGAATCAAAAAAGGGCCGTAGCGGATATTCAGTCATCCGCTGCGGCCCTTTTGTATATTGGCTTCTTTAAGCGGCGAGCTTTTGGGCCCGTCCGGCGGCCCGCTTGAACCAGATTCCCCACAGCGCCTCCAACAGGCCGCAGACGATGATGATATACCGGATGTCCACCAGATCGCCTAGCGGTCCGAAACAGAGGATGGCCAGCGGCATGACGCCCTGAGATACGAACTGCAGGAGGGAAAAGACGCGCCCCATGTAGCTCTCGTCGGTGTTTGTCTGTATCAGCACCGTCTGTGCCGTGATCATAAAGGGGAGGAATATCCCCGCGACGCAGTCCAGAGCCAGGAATACCCAGAATATTTTTGTGAGCCCCATAAATGTGAAAATTATGCCAAAGCCCGCGAGCGAAACGGCGATCACCGTCACCTTGTCGTGGAAATCGCCCCTCCAGGCGATATAGGCGCCGCCGAGCAGAGAACCGGCGGTCCAGAACATTTCATTGGCGGTGAGCCGCCAGACCTCGCCGCCAAAGTTCCTCGCCACCATAAGCGGCGAGAGGAAGGCAGCGGGGGTGATGAGTATGAAGCTGACTGCATAGCAGATCGTGATCGTCTTCAAAAGCGGGTTGTCCAGCATGTAGCGGACGCCGCTTTTCAGTTCGGCGATGATGCTTTCATTAGAAGCTGTTTTCCGCTGCCGCGCTTTTACCCTGATCGCAGCCATAATGATGATAGCCAGGAGGGCGGTGCTCACGTCTATGAGGAAGGTCCATTTTATTCCCATCGTACCGAGAATGAAGCCTCCGGCGGCGGGGGAGATAAGCAGCAGGATGTTGTTCAGCGTCTGGTTGATGCCGTTTATTCTCACCAGCTGGTCCGCCGGGACTATTTGCGGGTAGAGGGCGTTGACCGCGGGCGACTGAAAGCCGCCGCCGATAGAGCGGAGAAACGAGACCGCGATAAGCAGCGTCAGGCTTTCGAAACCAGCGTGAAAGGCGGCGAAGGCCGCGAGGGTCGCGAGCGCTGTGAATCCGTCTGAAAGCATGATGATCATCTTTCGGCTGTATCTGTCGGCGACAACGCCTGCCCATAGTGAGATAAATATCTGCGGTGTCAGCGCCGCGATCGTCGATATCGTTATCCAGCTGCCGGAGGAGGTTTTGAGCGTTATATACCAGATGATGCTGAAGCCGACCACGGAGGAGCCGAACATAGATAGGTTCTGGCTGATAAGAAAGAGGAATATCTCCTTTTTCCATCTGCCGTCGTCCGCCGTTATCTCATTATTGTTTAAGGCCATCCCGTTTGCACCTCACAATCTATCCGCATCTGGAAACTGGCCGGTTGTCTGACCGTAAAACGCTCCGCGTTTTCTGTTATGCGGCGGCCTTTACGGCACAGGCCCGGTTTCGCTCTCTCTCATCTTTGGCGGTCGCAGCCGGTGATATTGAGCTTCGCCACCGAAGAGTACATTGCAGCCATTATATACTAAGCCAGGTTTTTCTCTCAAAAAATGAACGGAGATATCACCGTTTAGATGATATCTCCGTTTTGCTTTTCATTCTGTGAATGGCCACCCTGGTTTTGCCTGCTGCCAAAGTGATCAGCAGCTATCAGAAGGGCAGTTTCTTTACGGCTTTTTCTACTTGCTGGGCGTTACGATATCCTTATCGGTTACCACTCCGTAGTAGTGGAACTTTCCGTCCTTAACTATCTGTATCTGTACCGGCTTGACGACTTCGCCCTCGGGTGTGAAGCCGCTGATCAGTCCGGTGAGGCCGTCGTAGTTTTTCGTCGCCGCGAGGGCTTTAGCTACCGCGGGACCGTCGGTCGTCTTGGCCTGCTTGATGGCGTTCGCGAGCAGCATAAAGGCGTCATATGCCGAGGCTCCAACCATGTCGGGTTCTATCTTATGGAGCTTGCGGTACGTGGCGAGGAACTCCTGCACCTCTTTGCGTTTGTCGTCGCGGTTGAGGTTGGTCACGATGATGAGCCCCTCGGCGGCCTTGCCCGCTATCTCCGTGGTCTTCGGGGAGTCGGCGCCCTCTTCTCCGATGAACTGCACTTTAATGCCCATCTCCTGCGCCTGTTTCATTGCCGGTCCCACCTGGAAGTAGTAGCCGCTGAAGAATACTACGTCGGGATTGGCCGCCTTCATCTTGGAAAGATAAGGCTTGAAATCCTTCTCGCTCATCGGATACTTCTGCTGTGACACTATCTTTGCCTCCGGGTGCTTTGCGAGATATTCGTCGAAGCCTTGGGCGAGGGTCGTGCCGAAGTCGTTGTCGCTGACGATGAGGGCGATTTTTTTCGCCTTAAGGAGTTTGACCGCCGTGTACGCCGCACCTTTGCCCTCTACCGTGCCGAGGAATCCGTTACGGAAGGTGTAGTCGCCCTTTGTGATATCGGGGTGCAGGGCATAGGCCGAGACGAGCGGAATCTCTTCGTCGTTGAATATCGTGGAGACCGCTCTTGTCGGAAGACTGTACGAGCCCGCGACAAAGGCGACGACGCCGTCCTGACCGATGAGCTTGTTCGCCAGCGGCACGGACTGTTTCGGGTCGGCCGCGTCGTCGTAGCAGACAAGTTCGACCTTTTTGCCGAGCAGCCCGCCCTCTTTGTTTACTTTGTCAACGGCGATTTTCACGGACTCGTAGACGCTGAATCCGTCAGCCGCGGCGAAGCCGGTGAGAGGGGCGAGCATGCCGACCTTGATCGTATCCGCCGCCATCGCGCCGCCGGTAAAGACGACGAGTGCGAGAGCGAGCGCCGCAATTAAAATGCTGAAACTTTTTTTCATGATACCACTACCTCCTGTTTTTTTATGCGCCTAGATACGCCTCTCTCACCCGCCTGTCGGCGAGGAGTTCGGCGCTTGAACCCGATATGTTTATCTGTCCCGTCTCCAGCACATATCCCCTGCCGGAGATGCGCAGGGAGGCGAGGGCGTTTTGTTCCACGAGCAGTATCGTTATATTTTGGTCTTTCTTCAGCGAGCGCAGTACCTCGAATACCTGCTCCGTCAGCTTGGGCATCAGCCCCATGGAGACCTCGTCCACAAATAGCAGCTTTGGGTCGGATACGAGGGCGCGGGCGATCGCAAGCTGCTGCTGCTCGCCGCCCGAAAGGGTGTTCGCGAGCTGCGTGCCCCGTTCCTTTAGTATGGGAAACAGTTCGTAGATCATCGCAAGTTTTCCCGTGAGCTTTGACTGCATGCCGTAGACGCCCATCTTGAGGTTTTCGTAGACGGAGAGCTGCGGGAAACAGCGCGCCCTTTCGGGGACGATCTTTATCCCGAGCGCCGATCTTTTGTGCGCAGGCAGATTGGTGATGTCCCGGCCCTCAAAGATTATTTTGCCGGAACGCAGCGGCTGGAGCCCCATCAGCGCGCGCAGCGTCGTCGTTTTGCCGGCGCCGTTCGCGCCGATTATCGAAACAAGCTCGCCCTGCGCGACCTCGAAACTTATTCCGTGTACCGCCTCAATATCGCCGTAGGCGACGCGCAGGTCACTGACGCTCAGCAGCATCGGCGCAGTCCCCCTTTCCAAGATATGCCTCGATAACGGCCGGGTCGGCGCTTATCTCGGCAGGCAGTCCCTCCGCAAGTTTGCGCCCGTGGTCGAGCACCACTATCCGGTCGGAGAGGCCCATCGCCACGCGCATGTTGTGCTCGATGAACAGTACCGAGACGCCGTCTTCGCGGATTCTCAATATCAGCTCCTCCGTGGCCTTTATCTCCTCGTAGCGCAGGCCGGAGAAGCATTCGTCAAGAAGCAGCAGCTTCGGTTCAAGGGCGAGGGCTCTGGCGATCTCCAGTTTGCGCAGGTTGCCGAGGGGCAGCAGCGCGGCCTTGAGCTCAGCCTTGTCCGCCAGTCCGACCCTCCGTAATACCTCCATCGCCCGCAGGCGGCTCTCCACGGTGTTCCAGAATCTCCACGAGAGGCGGAAGCTGCCGTATTTCATCATTCCCAGAGCGACAATCACATTGTCCAGGACGGAGAGCCCGCTGAAGGGCTTTACCACCTGGAAGGTCCGTCCGACGCCGAGCATCGCCATCCGGTACGGCGGAAATCCGTTTGTCTTCATGCCGTTCAGGAGTATCTCGCCGCCCGTCGGTTTATAGACCCCGGATATCATATTGAAGCAGGTCGTTTTTCCGGCTCCGTTGGGTCCTAAAAGCCCTAGTATCTCACCGCGTTTTATTTCAAAGCTCACATTATCGACCGCTTTAAGGCCGCCGAAATTTATCGACAGATTTTTGACCTCAAGAATGACCTCACTCAACCTTGGCGCCCCCCTTCGGGCCTTTCCTGCCGGCCGTCAGATTTTTCAGGGACATCATCGTAGAACCGCCGAGGATGCCGCCCGGCATGAAGCGTATCATCAACAGGAGCAACATGGCGTAGAGGAACATCCTGTAGTTGACGAGGGGTCTGAAGACCTCCGGCAGGATTCCCAAAATGACGGCTCCCACCAACGGTCCCCAGAAGGTGCCGAGGCCGCCGGCGACGACGATCGAAAGCAGCGTTACGGAAAATGGGAAGGTGAAGGAGTCCGCGCTGATGAAGCGCATATAGTGCGCGTAGAGCACGCCGGAGAGCCCCGCGAGCGCCGTGCCGAGGACGAAGGCCGTCAGCTTGGCGCATACGGGAGAGACTCCCATGCTGGAGGCTGCCGTCTCCTCCTCGCGCACCGCGAAACAGGAGAGCCCGCTCCACGAACAGGTGAAGAACCGGCAGACGGCCATCGTCAGCACAAGGAAGGCGAGGCAGAGCGCGAAATATCCCGGAGCTTTGAGCACGGTGCCGAAGAACCTTGCGCGGGGAATGCCGCCGATGCCAAGAGCGCCGCCCAGCGCGGGGGTGTACTGGAATATCGCCACCACGATGAAGTTGATGCCGATCGTTGTGATGGCGAGGAAGTCCTCTCTGACGCGCAGGCTTGGCAGGCCGCAGAGCAGGCCGACGGCCGCGACGATGATCACCGATATCGGCAGCGACTGCCAGAAGGTGAGCCCGGCGGCGGTGGTCAGCATCGCCGCGGAATAGGCTCCGATGCCGACGAAGGCGGCGTGGCCGAGAGATATCTGACCGGCGTTGCCGACGATGACGTTAAGGCCGTAGGCCGCGATCGCCTGTATTATTATCTGTGTCGCCACGTTCAGTACATAGCTGTCCATGATGCCGCACCTACCGTTTTCCGAGGAGCCCGGTGGGTTTCCACATGAGGATGATTATCATTGCGATGAATGCCAGCGCGTCGCGCGGCAGAGGAATATTCGCGTAGCCGATGAGGAAGGTCTCGCCAAGACCGAGCAGCAGCGAGGCGAGCACCGCTCCGGGAACCGAGCCCATGCCTCCCACGACGATCAGCGCCAGCGTCTTGTAGGCGGGGACCTCGCCCATCATCGGATAGACCTGATTGTAATAGATGCCCATCAGGATACCGGCGATCGCCGCGATCGCCGAGCCGATAACGAAGGTCAGCGCCACCGTGCGCTGGGTGTTGACGCCGAGCGAGGCCGCCGTCTCCATATCCTGCGCGACCGCCCTCATGGCAAGTCCGAGCTCGGTCTTCGTCATCAGCAGCCATAACGCGATGAGGATTATCACCGTCAGACAGTAGACGGCCATGAGCGTGGAAGAGATGGTCACGCCGAAAATCACCGCGGAGGGGAAGGGCAGCGCGGCGGGAAAGGTGCGTACCTCGGGCCCCGCGACGAGGCGGCAGAACTCCTCGATCGCGATGAGCAGCGCGATGCTGCTTATCAGCGGCACATATGGCGGGTATTTCAGCAGTGGATAATAGATGTAACGCTCTATGAGCACTCCGAGGAGCGAGCAAAAAGCCATGCTCACAATCACCGCGATCAGCACGCTGCCCGTCGACAGGAAGATATAGAGCCCCATGTAGGCTCCGGCGGTGTAGACGGAGGCGTGCGCGACGTGGAGAATCTTCATGACCCCGTAGATGAGAGCGAGGCCAAGCGTTATGAGAGCATACATGGCACCGGCTCCCAAACCGTTCAGAAACTGTTCGATAAACAATTCTATATACAAAACATCCCCTCAATAAGGAGAATTAGGTGATGTACATATTTTAAGCCTCGTATTTATAAATGTCAACTGATAAAAGGTCTAATTAACTTAATTTTATAAAATATATAATAACGATTCTAAAATTTCCGAAATATATCCGATTGACGCCGTACGCCTTTTGCCGGCAGTCTATCAGCAGCTTCGCCCTAGGTATGACAGAAAGCCGCCGTCCACATACAATATTTGACCGTTTACAAAATCCGAGGCTTTGGAGGCCAGAAAGACGACCGGTCCGACCAAATCTTCCGCCGCGTCGCCCCAGCGTCCCGCGGGGGTCTGGGCGCGGATGAAACGGTCGAAGGGATTTATCGTACCGTCCGGCATCTTTTCTCGCAGCGACTCGTTCAGCGCGGTCGCCATGTAGCCGGGACCGATGCCGTTGCACTGGATGTTGCAGCCGCCATATTCCGCGGCGATATTTTTTGTGAGCATCTTCAGGCCGCCCTTCGCGGAGGCGTACGCCGCCGCGGTCTCCCTGCCGACTTCGCTCATGATGCCGCAGACATTGATTATCTTTCCGCCGCCCCTTTTGATCATTAGCGGGACAATGGACTTTGCGGCGATAAAGGGGCCTGTGAGGTCCGTATCGACTACCCTACGGAACTCTTCCGCGCTCATCTCCGTCATCGGCGTGCGGTTGATTATTCCGGCGTTATTGACAAGAATATCTATCGCGCCGTATTCGCCGCAAAGATTGGAAAAAAGCGCCGCGACAGCCTCTTCATCGGTGACGTCGCACGGATATCCCCGAGCCTCGACGCCCCTGCGCCGGTAGGCCGCCAGGCCTTCGGCGATGGACTTTTCGCTCCTCGCGTTAAAAAATACCGCCGCGCCCGCCTCGGCGAGCCCGCAGGCCATCGCGAAGCCGAGGCCGCGCGCTCCGCCCGTGACAAAGGCGTTTTTGCCCTCAAGTGAGAATAGCTTTCCGCCGTTCATCTTTCGCGCCTCCTTTAAAGGAAAAGTTACTGTCTCATGGCCTCTCGGCGAATATGGCGAAAGCCTCGTCGTATTTTGTTGGGATGATCTCGCAGACCTCGCATTCCGTTACGCCGTTTGTTCTGAAGGGGTCCTCCGCGAGTATGGCATCCAGCTCGGCTCTCTCATCTACGCTGAAAAGTATCGCGCCGCCGGTGCGCGGATTCCGGCGTCCGGAGAAGATGATCTTCTTATGCGCGTAATACCTGTCGAGAAAGGCGGAGTGCGCCGGCAGCCAGCGGTCTACCTCTTCGATATCTTTGACATATTTTGTGATGACCATGAACATGGCGAATACCCTCCTTCACGATGTATCACTTGGATATTATTTTTTGATCGCCAGAAACAGACTCGAATCGTCCACCTCAAATATTTGCCACTCGTATCCCGCCGCGCGTCCGATCATTTCAAGTCTTTCGCGCCGGTGGGTCGTCGCGCGGAAGCCGTCTTTGCAGACGATGACGCCCTCTTTCGTCTTTTCCATATCCAGTTCGCCGAGCAGACCCTTGGCGGCCTGCTCCCTGAACCACGCCAGCCTGCCTTCCCAGAATTTTGGATGGTAGGTGCTGAAAAGGGCGGTTCCGCCATTTTTCAGGGATTTCAGCGTCTTTATGACGAAAGCCTCCGGGTCGTCGGCCTTTACGGAGGACAGCCCGTTCTGCAGACATAATATGGCGTCGAAACGCTCCGGCATATCAAGGCGGTGCGCGTCCATAACCAGAAGTTCGGCGTTCTTTACATCTTTGAGATAGTTTTTTCCGTAGGCGACGTTTTTCTCCGAAATATCGATGCCGGTCACGCTTTTGACGCCGGGCGCGATCTCCCTCATGATCCGGCCATATCCGGCGGCGATTTCAAGGACGCAGTCACTCTTTTTCAGACGGTTGTGCACGAAGCCTATCTCTCTTTCCAGATATTCGGCGACCCGCGGCAGCTCCGTCTCGTATACCTGACGCAGCCGCTCCGAATGCAGGTTTTCCGCGTAATAATTTCTATTCGCCACGCTGTCACATCACCTCTCAAAAGCTATTTTCTCATCGTCTACGGCTGTCCGCCGCGGCTTCGCCGTAACGGGCGCGATATAAGGAGGGGCTGGGCTCCGCTATGTGAGCCCGGCCCCCGCCGATGTATCTCAGTGTTTTGTCACAAGCTCCGTAAGAAACGCTTCGTCCGCGAGATAGGGCAGAGTGATATGCTGTCCCGTGCGGCTGCCGTTGAAGGAGGCCGAGACCTCAAGCGCGCCGTCGTTCCTCGCCCAGGCGCGTCTGGCGACGCCGCTCATCACGTCCCAGTTCATCGCGCTCTTTATCGTTTCGTCGACACGGTAGGAGCCGTCGAGCACGAGGCCGAAGCCGCCGTTGATCGCCCTTCCTATTCCCACTCCGCCGCCGTTGTGGAGCGCGACGAGGCTCATGCCGCGCGCGGCGTTGCCGGCGTAGCAGAGCGTCGCCATGTCGGCCATAATGTTGCTGCCGTCTTTGATGTTCGCCGTCTCCCGGTAGGGGGAGTCGGTGCCCGATACGTCGTGGTGGTCGCGTCCGAGCATTACGGGGCCGATCTCGCCGTTTCTCACCATCTCGTTGAATTTAAGGGCGATACGGATGCGCCCTTCGGCGTCCTGATAGAGGATGCGGCACTGGGTGCCGACGACGAGTTTGTTTTTCTCCGCGTCGCGTATCCAGGTCCAGTTGTCGCGGTCCTGGAAACGCCTGTCGGGATCGATGCAGTCCATCGCCGCCATGTCGGTCTTGTGCAGATCCTGCGGATCTCTCGAGAGACAGCACCAGCGGAATGGGCCGTAGCCGTAGTCGAAGAGGAGCGGTCCCATGATGTCTTCGACGTAGCTCGGGAAGATGAAGCCGTCGTGCGTGTCCTTGCCGTTCTTCGCCACCTCCGTAACTCCCGCGTCGTAGATGGCGCGCAGGAAGGAGTTGCCGTAGTCGAAGAAATAGCTGCCGCGGTCGACGAGGATCTTTATCAGCTCAAAATGTTTGCGGAGCGAGCTGTCGACGAGCCCTCTGTATTTTTCCGGCTCCTCTTTCAGCAGCCTGGTATGCTCTTCAAAGGTTACGCCGCAGGGGCAGTATCCGCCGTCATAGGCGGCGTGGCAGCTGGTCTGGTCCGAGAGCAGGTCGATGGTGATATCGTGGTCGACGGCGTACTGGAGGAGATCGACGATATTGCCGTGGAAGGCGATCGAATCGACCTCGCCGCTGTCCATCTCATCTTTAGCCATTTTGAAGGCCTCTTCCGGGGTTTTGGCGATCTTTCTCACCCAGCCCTGTTCGTGGCGCGTCTCTATCCGCGACCAGTCCACCTCGGCGGTGATCGAGACACAGCCGGCAATGTCCGCCGCCTTCGGCTGCGCGCCGCTCATGCCGCCGAGCCCCGAGGTGACGTAGAGACGTCCCTTCAGGCCGTCGCCGCCCTCGCCGAACTTGATGCGTCCCGCGTTGAGGATGGTGTTATAGGTGCCGTGGACGATGCCCTGCGGCCCGATGTACATCCAGCCGCCCGCGGTCATCTGCCCGTAGTTGGAGACGCCGAGCTGCATCGCGCGGTGCCACTCCTCCTGGTTGTCGAAGATGCCGACCATCAGGCCGTTGGTGAGCATCACGCGCGGCGCGGTGGGGGAGGATTTAAAGAGGCCGAGCGGGTGTCCCGACTCAAGGACGAGGGTCTGGTCCGGCGTCAGGATCTCAAGGTACTTCTTTATCAGAAGATACTGCATCCAGTTCTGGCAGACCTGCCCGGTCTCGCCGTAGGTGACAAGCTCGTAGGGATAGAGGGCGACGTCGAAGTCGAGGTTGTTGTCGATCATCACCTGAAAGGCCTTGCCCTCGATGCAGCCGCTCTTGTATTCGCCGATGGGTTTGCCGCAGAGCTTTCCCTCCGGACGGAAACGGTAGCCGTAGATACGTCCGCGCGTGCGCAACTCCTCGAGAAATTCGGGGGCGATCTCCGCGTGATACTCTTCGGGGATATAGCACAGGGCGTTTTTCAGCGCAAGCACCGTCTCTTTTTCGTTCAGCGTGTAGACGCGGTTCGGCGCGCGGCGGTACTGCGGGTCAAACTCCTTTTTGGTCGGCAGTCCGTTGGGAAATTCCAGCCTGACCTTCATTGCGTTTTCGAGCGATCTGTTGTCCATCATCTCTGTCTCCTCCTGTTATTCCTCCGCGGCGGATGCGCGGAAGATTTTTGTTTTATTTTTTGTTGTTTATAATCTAGCCCCCGCGTATAAAATTTGTGTAAAATAAAGGGGTGGATTTTATCCCTTTATTTTTTACGCGAAACGGGTTTTCGGCGTTTTTGACAAAATTTTTATATTCATTTGACGGCGGAAAATAAAAATTTAAGCATAAGCTAATTTAGGACGGAGGAAGGAACGGTTGAGTTTAAAGCTGCATCTTCTCGGCGAGGCCTATATAGAACAGGATGGCGGACGGATGGCCATGCCCTTTAAAAAGGCGGAGGCCATTCTCTTCTATCTGGCCCTTGAGGGGCGATGTCCCAAAGAGCGAGTGAAGTGCCTCTTCTGGGGAGACCGCGACGAGCGGCAGGCCTCGGGGAGTCTGCGCAACGCCCTCTATCTGCTGCGGAAGGCTCTGCCTCATAGCTTTGTATCCGAGCGCGGCTATCTCAGCCTGACGGACTTCGTCACCGATCTGGAGGAGCTGGATATCTCAAGCGCCGCCGCCGCGATACCGCCCGCGCTCTTTGAGGAGCCTCTCTGCGGCTTTGAATCGGTTGATTCGCCTGATTTCAGCGACTGGCTTGACGGCGCGCGCCGGAGGATACGCGACGAGTCCGTTCTCCTTCTGCGGAAAAGATTGTCCTCTCTTGAGGGCGAAGAGACGGAGGATAGCCGTATGGAGCTCCTTTCGGCGCTGCTCCGTCTTGACCCCTACGACGAGGAGAGCATGGCCGGAATGATGGAGCTCTATATAAGGCGGGGAGCGGCGGTCAAGGCCCTCTCCCTCTGCAGGGCCTTCTGCGAGAGATTGGACGGTGAGCTGGGCGTGAAACCTGGGCCGCGGCTGCGGCGTTTGGCGCGGGAGCTTGCCGAGGAGACGCCGCGCGCAGATGGACGCGGCGGGCAGTATTTCTGCTGTCGTGAGAGAGAGGTACGGAAGATAATCGACCTTCTCAGCGCCGCGGGAGGGCGTACGACGCTCTTTTTCATCCACGGCGAGGCGGGAGTGGGGAAGACCGCGCTCGTCAATTACGTCACGGAGCTTCTTGCCGGGGAGAGGGGCGAGCTCTTTACAGCCTGCCCGATGTCCGTCGGCGAGAAATTCCCCTATTCCTCGTGGAACAACATCGCCGTGCGCCTCGTCGAACGCCTGCGGGAGGAAAACCTGACGGTCGAGACGGCCGCCTTGTCCCTTCTATCGCGCCACTTTTACGGCATCTCCGACGAAGAGAGCCGCGGCACGCCGCTCATTCAGGAGTGGGACGTCTTCGCGGTGGGAAAGGTGCTTGCCGGTCTCGCGGCGCGTCTTTACAGGGGAAAGCCGCTCTTCTTTATCTTTGAGGATATGCACTGGTTTGACGAGCAGTCGCTCAGCCTGCTGCGCGTATTTCTCCCGGAGCTCCGCGTACCGGCGGCGGTCTTTATGACGAGCCGTCCCGAGAGCTCCGAACGGATGATCAAGATGATCTATAACATTAAGTCGGTTCCCGTGGGGGATTTTCTGCATATGCGCCTGCAGCCGTTCAACGGCGATGAGGTGCTGCGCTTCTGCCGAACCTTCCTCTCCGAGGAAGTTGTAAATACCAGAGGCGCGGATTACTTCATGCGCGAGAGCGAGGGGATGCCGCTGCTCCTCGCGGAAATGGTGCGGATGCTGCGCGACAACAGCGGCGCCGAGTGCCGCGACGGCCTGCGCGGGCTGATCATGAGCCGGATGGACGAACTCGAGCCGCTCCAGCGCGAAATGCTTTCGGCGCTCTCGGTCTTCGGCGCTCCCGCCGCGATAGAGGATATCGCCATGCTTCTTGAGGCGGAGATGGAGCAGATAAGCTCCGCGGCGGAGGAGCTGCTGCGCCGCGGCTTGATCTGCGAGGTGAAGGAGAACGACGACTACGGCGTTGACTTTCTCCATGTCAACGTGCGCGAGTGCGTCTACAATGCCATTCCCGGTTTTAAGAGAAAGCAGCTGCACCGACGTATCGCCGGTATCCTGAAGCGCCACTATTCGCCGCATATATGGAGCCCGGCGCTCTCCGTGATGCTGTGCCACCACCACAGCATGGCCGGTGAAAAGAAGGCGGTGCTCGAGCAGCATTTGCAGGAGATGAGCTTTCATATAAATCTTAATCATATTCTCTTTCCGATGATACGGGACGCCGTCCTGCTCAAATGTTCGCTTCCCTTCAGCGACAGGGAGGAGACGGAGGCGAAGTTCCGCCGCATAGGCGAGATACTGCAGAGTTGCGGCGTGGAGGAGATATCGGATGAATCGGAGCTGCGCCGCCTGGAGGCCTCCTATCTCGAAATGTACGGCGGCTATAAGATCAACTGGGGCGAATACGAACAGGGGCGGCGCCTGACGGACTCCGCGCTGGAGATCGCCGGCGCGGACGGCTTTGACGAGATCGCCATGCACTGCCTGGAAGATATCGCGCACCACTATCTGCAGACCGACAGGAGCAGGGAGCTCTCGGAAACGGGAGAGAGGATACTTGCCCTTGCGCGGCGGCTGCAAAAGGAGAACCATGTCGGCCTCGCCCTGCGGCTGATCGGCATGGCCAGCCTTATCGATGGGAACTACGAGAGGGCGGAGGAGATATTCCGCGAATCCATAGCGGTATTCGAGGGGTTGGAGCTTACCGGAAAGTTTTACACTCTGAGCCTGCTCGCGCCTCACTGCTATATCGGCGAGATGCGCCAGTGGCGCGGGGAGAGCGCCTACGCGATGGCGCAGTTTGAATACTGTATCGAACGCTGCCGCGGGGCGAAGCTCTTCTGGGGCCGCAGCCATTTCTGCGCCCACGCGGCGGATACGGCCATTGACCTTGGCGACTGGCAGCTCGCCGCCCGCCATATAGACGACGGCGTCTCCCTCTTTGAGAGCTCGCGGGGCGGCCACTGCAGCTCGCTTCTCTACAGCCTCAAAGCGATCTGCGACGCGCGGCGAGGAGATTTTGACGAGGCGGCGGCCTCTCTGAAAAAGGCCGATTTTCTCTCCGCGATCGGCAAAAAGAGCTGGTGCGCCGCGCAGTATATGGCAAAGGGCTGGGTAGGCAGGCTCGCGGCGTTGTCATCCGCCGCGGTGAACGGCTGCCTTGACCGGCCGTGGGAAGACTACGCCCGCGCGGCAGTCAAACTCTACGGCGGCTTTGGCGCGGAGTTCCGCGCGGAGCGTATCAGAAAAGAGTTCGGGCTTTAGGGATGGGGGTACCACCCGTTTAGCGGGACTAAACTACCTCTTCGCGAGCCACTCGGCGGCGCAGTTGGCGAGGATGGCGCTGCCCTTCCAGAAAACGGACTCGTCCAGAATCATCGTTGGATTGTGCAGCGGCGCCGCGCTCCTCTTACCCGCGCCGAGCCAGAGGAACATCGAAGGTATACGCTGCGAGATATAGCCGAAATCCTCGGTGCCGGCCATCGGTTTGCTCTCCTCGCGGACGTTTTCAGCGCCCGCGGCCTCGTTTATAAAGGGCAGCAGTTCGCCGCACAGCTCCGGTGAGTTATAAGTCAGCGGACAATAGAAGATATTCATTTCGTAATCTCCCCGCCAGGCCTTGACGATGTGTTCTATCATCTCGGGAATGCGCTTGGCCAGATGGTCGCGTATCTCCATATTGAAGGTGCGCACGCCGATCTGCATCTCCGCGCCGTCGGGAATGATATTCGCCGCGCTTCCGCCCGCCAGTCTGCCGATGGTCAGCGCGACGGTCTCGCGCGGGTCTGTCTCGCGTCCGGGAAGAAGATTCAGCGCCGTATAGAGCTGGTTCGCGATCATCACGGGGTCTACCGTCAGGTGCGGCGCGGAGCTGTGACCTCCCTGTCCCCTGATCTTCACGATAAAGGTGTCGTAGGAGGACGAGGCGGCGCCCTTTACATAGCCGACGGTGCCCGCCTCCGCGTCGGACATCACATGCAGCGCGAGCGCGGCGTCGGGGTTGGGTCCCTCCAGCAGGCCGTCGTTTATCATCAGCCGCGAGCCGCAGCCGAACTCCTCGCCGGGCTGGAACATCAGCTTGACCGTCCCTTTGAGCGAGGCTTCGTTCTCCTTCAATATCCGCGCCGCGCCGAGCAGCATTGCGCTGTGCGAGTCGTGGCCGCAGGTGTGGGCTAAGCCGTTGACGGAGGCGAAATCCAGGCCGCTCTTTTCCTCCATTGGCAGGGCGTCCATGTCCGCCCTCAGCAGGATGCAGGGGGCGCCGTTGCCGATCGTCGCCGTCACCCCGGTGCAGCCGTCGATGCCGCCGAATCCAGCCGCGGCGAAGTTTTCCCTAGTCTCGTGGTCGAGAACGCCGCAGTCTCGGTATTCGACGCCCATTTCGTCAAGACGCCTTTTGATATAGGCCGCCGTCTTTGGCAGATAGAAGCCGATCTCCGGCTCTTTGTGTATCGCCCGCCTGTCGGCGGCGATAACCTCTTCGATCTCATGCGCGCGTTCGATTATATTTTTCATTAAAATGGCCCCAATCCTATATAGTTTGCGGTGAGTATTAAAACGAATCCTGCCGTTATGAGCGCGGCGAATATCTTCCAGGAAAAGCGGAGCCAGTCGGCGTATTCGATGCCGCAGACGGAGAGCGCGACGAGCGCGCCGCAGGGCCAAAGGTAATTCGTGAAGCCGTCGCCGTACTGGAAGGAGAGCACCATCACCTGCTGGTTGATGCCGAGCAGCTTACCCAGCGGGCTGAGGATCGGCATCATCATCACCGCCTTGCCGCTTCCCGAGACGATGAAAAAGTTAAATCCCGTCACCGCGAAGTATATCAGAAGCAGTGTCGTCACGGGGCTTTTGCCCGCGAGAGAGGAACCGGCGGCGTTGACCACCGTGTCGATGATCTTTGCCTGGTTCATGAGGATCATCACCGCCCGCGCGAGGCCGATCGCCAGCGCCGCGGGCAGCATTCTCTGCACGCCGAAGATGATCTCTCCCATCGCCCCGCTTGGGGAGATACGGAAAATGATTATCAGCAGCGCCGCGTACATCAGGTATATCGCCGCTATCTGCGGCAGATGCCAGCCCCACTTGAGCGCGCCGAGCCCCTGGAAGACGAAGAGAAGGAAGAGTCCCAGCAGCGCGAGCCTGTGGCGGGCGCCGAGCTGGACATGCTCGCCGGCCGCCGCCTTGCAGTCCTGTGTCATATATTCATCTTTGAGGACGCTCTTCGCTGGATCTTTCCTTATCTCATGGCAGTAGTGGAGGAGATAGGCGAGGGTAATGAGGTAAAAGACGGCCAGCGCGCAGAGACGAAATTCGATGCCGGAGAAGAGGGGCAGACCGACGATTATCTGCGTGATGCCGGTCGTGAAGAGATTTATCAGGCCGGAGGAAAAACCGACGCACATGCCGAGAATCGCCGTGGCCGCGCCCGCCATGCGGTCGTAGCCGAGGGCCATCACCACCGAGATAGCGAGCGGAAAGAAGGGCATGCCGCCCTCGCCGAAGCCGATGGCTCCCATCACGGTGAAGATCGTCATCAGCACGACGATCACCGCGAGCTCTTTACCGGCGGAGATCTCCAGTATCTTATGGATGCCCGCCGCGATCGTCCCGGTACTCTCGATCAGCGCGATCACGCCCGCGATCAGCAGCAGCGAGATGACGATGTCTCCCGACTGGACGATGCCGTCGTGGATGGATTGGAAAAAGGCCAGCGGCGTGATATGGCCGCTCTTTTCAATGTAGTGGAAATCCGAGGGATCAACGATCATCTGCTTTGTCACTGGGTCCTGCACGCGGCCGAACTCACCGCTGGGGACGATCCACGAGAGCAGTACGACGATGAGCATGATGATGATAAAGATGATATAGACGTGAGGCAGTTTGAATGGTTTACGGGCGTTTTCCATATTTTGCATCTTCCTCTCTTCCATATCAGAGGGCGAAAGGTCCCTGTACGGCGCAGCGCGCCGCGTCAAAACACTTTTCCGCAAACCTCTCGCTTTTCAGTGAGCACAGCAGCAACAGCGGCCGGAGGCCGATATCTCTCATTATATATTCCTCCTTTTTGTAACGTTGTGTTTTAACTATACAGGAGTTTTTGGAATTTTCAAAGATTATATCTTCTAATAATTAAGGATTTTGTAGGGTAAATGGATAATTGTTTTATAAAATATAGTATGTTTTTCGCCGTTTTTGACTTAAGGCGAAACAAAAGAGGCAGGCGGCCCCGCATTTCGCGGAGACCGCCTGCCTCTTGAGGAAGGATCTGTTTTTTATTTCATAAGGCGGGCGCGTCTGCCTGCTTCGAGAGCGGCGAGCGCGGCCTGCGGATCTTTCATCTTGCTGAGGAAGATCATCGCGGCGATGATGTAGGGTTTGAAGCTGGCCTCTTTATAGAGCGGCACGCGGTAACGGTCAAATACCGAGCCTGCCACTTCGCCCTCTTTGCAGCTTACGCCGGTGATGTCGGCGGGCAGGCAGTGGAGGTAGAGCGCCTTGCCGTTCCTGGTCTTCTTCATCATCTCTTCGGTGCATTCCCAGTCCTTATGGTTCGCGTTCTGCGTGAGGAGCTCTTTTTCGAGAGTCTTGATGCCGTCGAAATCCCCCGCTCCGTAGAGGTTGGTGCGCTTCTCCATCGCCTTGAAGGGCGCCCAGCTCTTGGGATAGACGATGTCCGCGCCTTCAAAGGCCTCGGCCATGTTGTTGGTCTTGCGGAACGAACCGCCGGAGGCCGCGGCGTTTTTCTTCGCCACCTCTTCGACATCCTCCATCACTTCGTATCCCTCGGGATGGGCGAGAACAACCTCCATGCCGAAGCGCGTCATCAGGCCGATGACTCCCTGGGGCACTGAGAGCGGCTTGCCGTATGACGGCGAATAGGCCCAGGTCATCGCGACCTTCTTGCCCTTAAGGTTCTCTACGCCGCCCATTTCGTGGATGACGTGGAGCGTGTCGGCCATCGTCTGTGTCGGATGGTCGATGTCGCACTGCAGGTTGACGAGCGTCGGGCGCTGTTCAAGGATACCGTCCTCGAAGCCCTCTTTGACGGCGTTGACGATCTGGTGCATGTAGGCGTTGCCCTTGTCGATGTACATATCGTCGCGGATGCCGATGACGTCGGCCATGAAGGAGATCATGTTCGCCGTTTCGCGGACCATCTCACCGTGCACCACCTGTGATTTTCCTTCGTCGAGATCCTGCACCTTGAGACCGAGGAGGTTGGAGGCCGAGGCGAAGGAGAAACGGGTGCGCGTCGAGTTGTCGCGGAAGAGCGAAATAGCGAGGCCGCTGTCGAATATGCGTGACGAGACGTTATTCTCGCGGAGCGTGCGCAGCGCGTCGGCCACCGTGAAGACCGCGTCGAGTTCGTCGCGCGTCTTTTCCCAGGTGAGGAAGAAGTCGTTATTGTACATATCGCCAAAATTCAGATTGTTCAGTGCGCCGATGTATTTTTCCATAAGTGACATTTTATTATCCTCCTAATTTTATATAGACATAAAATTCGTGTTCGTACCTAAGCGGTCATTCTGTTACTTGCAGTACAGCGTCGGCAGGGCGGCGTATACGGCGGCGCAGGTGACGAGGTCCTGCTTCCAGGTCTTCTCGTTAGGGGCGTGGGCCTGCGCCTCGGCTCCGGGGCCGAAACCGATGCAGGGAATGCCGTTGCGTCCCATTATGGAGACGCCGTTCGTGGAGAAGGTCCATTTGTCCGTCAGCGGGCGCGCCCTCCTCATCTCGACGGTCTCTTCCGTGCCGATACGGGCGCTGCCGTAAAGGTTTTTATAGGCCTCTTCCAGAGCTTTGGTGACCTTGTGATCCTCTGGGATGACCCAGGTGGGGAAGTAGCATTCGATGGGGTAGACCAGCCCTTTGTAAGAGGGGCGTGAATACTCGTACATGGAGACGACCACGTCGTCGCCGTACTTTTTCACTGCGGGAAGCGCGCGGATCTCGTCAAGGCAGCTCTCCCACGTCTCGCCCACGGTCATGCGGCGGTCGAGGGAGACGGCGCACGAGTCGGCGACGGCGCAGCGGCTCGGTGAGGTGAAGAATATCTCTGATACCGTGACTGTACCGCGGCCAAGGAAGTTCGCCTCGCGCCATTCGGGGTTGTACTTCTCGTCAAGCATCTTTACAAGGCCCTTCACGGCTTTGTCGTCGGCGGCGTCGTTCTCGTTCAGGGCGCGTACGTCCTGAAGGATGTCGGACATCTTATATATCGCGTTATCGCCGCGCTCGGGGGCCGAACCATGGCAGGAGACGCCCTTGACGTCGATGCGTATCTCCATGCGGCCGCGCTGCCCGCGGTAGATTCCGCCGTCGGTCGGCTCGGTGGAGACGACGAACTCCGGACGGACCTTGTCCTCGTTGATTATATACTGCCAGCAGAGGCCGTCGCAGTCCTCTTCCTGTACCGTTCCCGTGACGACCACCCTGTACTTGTCGGAGAGCAGGCCGAGGTCCTTCATGACCTTCGCGCCGTAGACCGCGGAGACGATGCCGCCGAGCTGGTCGCTGGTGCCGCGTCCGCCGATCTCCGTCTCGCTCTCGTATCCCTCGTAGGGATCAAAATTCCAGTTGGAAAGCTTTCCCAGCCCCACGGTGTCTATATGGGCGTCGTAGCCGATGAGCGTCTTGCCGCTGCCCATGTAGCCGAGAACGTTGCCCATCGGGTCGATCTCCACCTTGTCAAATCCGACCTTTTCCATCTCCTGCGCGATGCGGTTGATTACGCCCTCTTCGCCGCAGCTTTCGCCGGGGATCGCTACGAGGTCGCGTAAAAATCTTGTCATATCCGCCTTGTAACTCTCTGATGCCTCTTTGATCGCCTTGAAATCCATAACTGTTCCCTCCGTCTTCAAATCTTTATATTTTTTTAATACTTAAAGCTCTTTGGCGCAGGCGCCGTCCCAGACAACGCGGTGGTAATTTTCCGGATCGGTGTCTCCCTCGGTGGAGAAGAGGAGTATCCGTGATTTTTCATTGATGCCGAGCCGTTCGCGAAGCGGCGCGAGGCTCTCGTCCGTCATCAGCGAGTAGAGGAAGCCCGCGGGCGCCGCTCCCGATTCGCCCGATACTACGCGGGGATCTCCCGCCAGCGGCGCGCCGAGTACGCGCATGCCGTTGGCCGCCACCCAGTCGGGGACTGAGACAAAGGCCGCGACCTTATCTTTCAGTATCTGCCACGAGGAGGTGTTGGGTTCACCGCAGGCAAGGCCGGCCATGATAGTCTGCATGTCGCCGTCGACGATGCGGATGCCGCCGTCTCCCGCGCAGGCCGATTTATAGAGGCAGTCCGCCTGGTCCGATTCCACCACCACGAAGGTGGGGGGATTTTCGGGATATCTGTTTGCGAAGTAACCCACGACCGCGCCCGCCAGCGAGCCTACGCCGGCCTGGACGAATACGTGGCTCGGAGCCTCTTTCGCCGCCTCCGAGAACTGCTGGTCGGCCTCCATCGCCATCGTGCCGTAACCCTGCATGATCCAGGCGGGAATCTCCTCGTAGCCCTCCCAGGCGGTGTCCTGGACGATCACGCCGCCGTGCGTTTCGCCCGCCGCCTTCGCCGCCTTGCGTACGCAGTCGTCGTAATTGAATTCCTCGATCGTCGTCACCGCGCCCTCTTTGCGAATATTGTCGAAACGCGCCTTCTGCGAGCCCTTCGGCATCATGATCACCGATTTCTGTCCCAGCTTGTTGGCCGCCCAGGCGACGCCGCGCCCGTGGTTGCCGTCGGTGGCGCTGAAGAAGGTGATATCGCCGGTCTCCTTTTTGAGTTCGGGGGAGGTGAGCACGTCGTAGGTAAGCTCCTCTATCGGACGTCCGGTCAGCTTTGAAATGTAGCGCGCCATCGCGAATGAGCCGCCGAGCACCTTAAAGGCGTTGAGCCCGAACCGGTAGGATTCGTCTTTGATAAAGAGGTCCTTAATCCCGTAAAACTTCGCGAGCTCTTTCAGCTCCGCCAGCGGCGTCACCTTATACTGCGGAAAGCTTTCATGGAAGGCGCGCGCGGCCTTCACATTGCAAAGAGCCATTATTTCGAGCTCTTTGTCCTCTGTCTTGGGCATCTTGTTCTCGATCCACTTGATACTATTCATATCAGCCGCTCCTCCGTAAGATAAATTAACTTTCTGTATCTGTAGAGTCTATATAGTTGTAAAGTGTAAATTTTGAAATCTTGAATAATTTGCAGACGCGGTCCCCTGATTTCAGTATCTGGAAGGCGCCGTTATTTTTGAGGTACTGGACCGCCTTTATCTTGTCGGCCTTCTTCATCATCGGCACCGGCTTCCCGACGTGGCGCACGGCGTTGTCGATCAGCTCGTCGAGCAGCTCGTTGACGTTCTGCGGGATACGCTCCGGCTCTTCGCTCTGCGGCGCGACGTGCAGGAAACTCTTCATTGTGGACTCGGCCATCGCGAACTTGGTGATGTCGTAGTTCACGCAAAAAATTCCCACCGGTTTTCCCTCGTCGTTTTTTATATATATAGAAGAAGATTTTATCAGCCGTCCGTCGGAGGTCTTTGTGAGATAATCGTAATGGTCCTCAAGCTTCTCGGCGGGAGCCTTGAGCGACTCAAGGACTATATGCGACGGTCCGCCGCCGACCTCGCGGTGGGTCACGTGTCCGTTCTCGATGGCGATGATGGTATTATCCTTATTCTCCGACTCAAGGTCATGGATGACGATCTCGCAGTCTTCGCCGAACTGGGCGGCGAGCCCCTTTGCGAGTCGTTTCATGAAGTCTACGGCTGCTATATCCTGCATGTAATCATCTACTTTCGAGTTGACCTAATTTTTACAATTGCCTCTGTCGTTTGTATGTATTGAATATATCACAATAATTTCCGTAGTCAAGAGTTTTTCTAAAAAATTTTTTGAAAATCTAAAAAAAATTTTGACGAATCTATTGCTTTTCATTTTATATGTGTTAGAATCAGGTTAAACAGATCGAAGCACAAAATAATAATGACAGGTTTATGTCGTTTTACATAACATAAAATGCTGATATCTAAAAAATTTTTATATGTTAGCGTCAATACAATCATATTACAGGAGGTTTCTGGCATGAGCGACCGAATGACTCCCATTCCCTTTGGGATATTAATGAAGTGGATTCTCGAAGATATGAAGAAGGACAAAGGCCTCTTTGGCGTACGCTTCCCCTACAAGGCGGATAACGCGGCGCTGAGTTTTCTCGGAGAGAAGATCGAAACGCCCTTCGGACCAGCGGCGGGGCCGCACACCCAGCTGGCGCAGAATATCGTCGCCGCCTATTTCGCCGGATCGCGCTTTTTTGAATTGAAGACCGTGCAGACGCTCGACGGGGAAGATCTGCCCGTTGAAAAGCCCTGTATCGACGCGCGCGACGAATGCTACAACGTCGAATGGTCCACAGAGCTGCGTGTGCCACAGGCGCTCGGCGAATATATAAAAGCATGGTACATCCTGAAGCTGGTCTCAAAGGAATTTTCACTCGGCGCTCCCGACGGCTTCATGTTCAATATGAGCGTCGGATACGACCTCGACGGCATTAAATCAGAAAAGATAGATTCATTTATAGAGGGTCTCAAGGACGCGCGTAAAACGGAGGTCTGGAGGGACTGCGAGGCCTGGACGCTCGCGAACCTGAAAGATTTTAAGAATATCGACGAAAGCTATGTCAAAGCCATCTCCCCTGCCGTCTGCGGTTCTATAACCCTTTCAACGCTGCACGGCTGCCCGCCGCAGGAGATAGAGCGCATAGCCTCTTATCTTTTAGACGAGAAAAAGCTCAATACCTTCATTAAGTGCAACCCGACGCTTCTCGGATATGAATATGCCCGCATGAAGATGGACGAACTCGGCTTTTCCTACATGAAGTTCGACGACCACCATTTCCTTGACGATCTGCAGTACGCGGACGCGGTGCCAATGATAAGGCGTCTCTCGGAAAAGGCGGCCTCGAACGGTCTTGGATTCGGCGTGAAGCTGACGAACACCTTCCCGGTGGACAATCCCAATGACGTAATGGTTGGCGGCGAGATGTACATGTCCGGGCGCGCGCTCTTCCCGCTGACGCTCGAGGTGGCGCGCCGCCTTTCTGAGGATTTCGGCGGCGCGCTGCGTATATCGTGGTCCGGCGGCGCCGACGCGGAGAACATCGCGGAACTCTACGGCGCCGGTATCTGGCCGGTGACGGTCGCGACCACGCTTTTGAAGCCGGGCGGCTACCAGAGGGTGAAGCAGCTCGCCGACGAGTATGCCGCGCGCGGCTGCGAACCCTTCCGCGGTGTGGACAACGAAAAGATAGTGAGGCTCTCCGCGCGGGCGTCGCTCAATAAAAAGTATCGGAAACCGGCGAAGGCCGCCCCGAACAGGAAGATAGACAGAGCCGTTCCCCTGACCGACTGCTTCATCGCGCCCTGTGAAGAGGGCTGTCCCATAAAACAGGACGTACCGGAATATATCAGGCTCGCGGGAGAGGAGCGTTACGGCGAGGCGCTTGCCGTGATCCTCGACAAAAACCCGCTGCCCTTTATCACGGGCACGATTTGCAGCCACCGCTGCATGAGCCGCTGCACGCGCAGCTTCTATGACGAGTCGGTGGAGATACGCTCCGTCAAGCTGCTCTGCGCGGAAAAGGGTTTTTCCGAGGTTATGAAAGCGCTTCCGCGCCCTGCTGCGCGGAGCGGCGCGAGGGCCGCGGTCATCGGCGGCGGTCCGGCGGGAATGGCGGCGGCCTACTTCCTTGGGCGCAGCGGCATCAAGGCGACCGTCTTTGAGAAGAGCCCCCTGTTCGGCGGCGTCGTCAGCCGCATCATCCCAGATTTCCGTATCGGCGCGGAGGCGGTGTCCAAGGATATGGAAATTGTCTCCGCCTATGGGGCGGAATTCGTCGCGAACGCCCCGCGCCGCAGCGTTGCGGAACTAAAAGAGGCCGGTTTCAAATATGTGATAATAGCCAACGGCGCCTGGAAACATGGAAAGTTGGAGCTTAAAGAGGGGGAGACGACCGACGTCTTCGATTTCCTCGAGAGATATAAAAAGGGTGAGTGCGTGGAACTGGGAGAATATGTGGCCGTCATCGGCGGCGGCAACACGGCGATGGACGCCGCGCGCGCCGCGAAGCGGGTTCCCGGCGTGCAGAGGGTGAGCCTCATCTACCGCCGCACCAAGGCCTATATGCCGGCGGACCTTGAAGAGCTTGAACTGGCGCTGAAAGAGGGCGTCGTCTTCCGCGAACTGCTTGCGCCGAAGGCCTTCCGCGATGGCACGCTCCTCTGTGTGCGCATGACACTGGGCGAGCCCGACGCCTCGGGACGCCGCCGCCCCGTAGAGACCGATGAGGCCGTCGAGATACCGGCTGATACGGTTATCACGGCGGTCGGCGAAGAGGTGGAGAGCGAATTCTTCACGGACAACGGATTAGCCGTAGACGCCAGAGGCCGCGTTGTGTGCGGGGGCGATATGTCGGCGAGCGCCGCCCCCTGTTCGCCTTGGCGAACAATAGAAAATTCCACAGGGGGCAAGCCTGCGGATGCGTTTACCGCGAGCGCCGCCCCCTGTTCGCCTTGGCGAACAATAGAAAATTCCGCAGGGGGCAAGCCTGCGGATGCGTTTACCGCGAGTGCGGACAACGTATATGTCATCGGAGACGCGCGCCGCGACCCCGCGACAGTGGTCGAGGCTATCGCCGACGCGAGGGCGGCTGCCGACGCGATCGCCGCTGCCGAGGGGCTCGCAGCCGGCGGAACGGCACACACCGACAGCGGCAGCGCCGAGACGGCCATCGTCAAGAAGGGGATCATCGCCGCTCCCAAAGAGTCCCGTGAAGAGGCAAAACGCTGCCTTGAGTGTTCCACCGTCTGCGAAAACTGCGCGGACGTATGTCCGAACCGCGCCAACGCGGTGGTGACGGACGCGGCGGGCCGCCCCCAGATAATACATCTGGATCTTATGTGCAACGAATGCGGCAACTGCGAGACCTTCTGCCCCTGGAAGAGCGCTCCCTATAAGGATAAGTTTACCTACTTCGCCAACGAGCGGGACTTCGCCGACAGCGCGAATTCCGGCTACGCGGCGGCTGCGGAGGGCTATCTGGTGCGTTTGAATGGGACCGTATACCGCGGCGGCAGAGAGGAACTTGCAGAAAAACTGCCCGCAGAGGTGTTATCGCTGATCTCTGCCGCAGAGGAGCAGCTTTGCCTGACATCTTTTCACGGAATAGAGAAGGAATAGAAAATTTTCACCCTGACTGCTGAGAAAAGGGGAAGATAAAATGGGAGAGCTATACAGTTTTACCGTGAACGGAAACGTATATGAGACGGCGCAGGATAAGCCCCTGCTTCGCTTTCTGCGCGACGATTTGGGACTGCGTTCGGTAAAAGACGGCTGCAGCGAGGGCGCCTGCGGCACCTGCACGATCATCGTCGACGGAAAGGCGGTGCGCTCCTGCGTTTTGTCGACGAAAAGGGCGGCAGGCAAATCCATCGTTACGACGGAGGGGCTCAGCGAAAGGGAGAAAGAGGCCTTCGTCTACGCCTTTGGCGCGATGGGTTCCGTCCAATGCGGCTTCTGCACTCCGGGGATGGTAATGGCCGGCAAGGCACTTATCGACCGTAACCCCGACCCTGCGGAGGACGATATAAAACAGGCGATCGTAGGTAATATCTGCCGCTGTACCGGCTATAAAAAAATTATCGAGGGTATTAGCCTTGCCGCCGCGATCTTGCGCGGTGAGGCCGTGATCGAGAAAAAACTTGAAGACGGGCGCGACTTTGGCGTCGGGGAGCGGGCCTTCCGTATCGACGTGCGCGAGAAAGTGCTCGGTTATGGAGAATATGTCGACGACGTGGTGATGGAGGGCATGGTCCACGCCTCCGCCGTCCGCTCGAAATATCCGCGCGCGAGAGTCCTTGATATCGACGTCTCGGAGGCGCTTTCGCTTCCGGGAGTGCTCGGCGTGCTTACGGCGGAGGACGTGCCTAATAATAAGGTAGGCCACATCCAGCAGGACTGGGACGTGATGATCGCCAAAGGAAGCGTAACGCGCTGTGTCGGCGACGCCATCTGCCTCGTCATTGCGGAAAATGAGGATATCCTTGCGCAGGCAAAAAAACTCGTTAAGATCGATTATGAGGAGCTAGAGCCGGTGCGCAGCGTCTATGAGGCGAAGGCTCCTGGCGCGCCTTTAGTCCACGAAAAGGGCAACCTCTGCCAGTCAAGGCACGTCACGCGCGGCGACGCCAAAAAGGCGCTGGCCGAATCGAAATATGTCGTGACCCGGAGCTACAGCACGCCCTTCACCGAACATGCCTTCCTGGAGCCCGAATGCGCCCTCGCCTTCCCTTACAAAGACGGCGTAAAGGTCTATACCTCGGACCAGGGCGTCTACGATACTCGCAAAGAGATCTCGATCATGCTCGGCTGGGAGCCGGAGCGTATCATGGTGGAGAATAAGCTTGTCGGCGGCGGCTTTGGCGGCAAAGAGGACGTCTCCGCGCAGCACATCGCCGTGCTGGCGGCGCTCTCCGTAGGCCGTCCGGTGAAGGTAAAATTTTCCCGCGGCGAGTCGATAGCCTTCCACCCCAAACGCCACGCTATGGAGGGGAGCTTCACGCTCGGCTGCGACGAGAACGGTATCTTTACCGGGCTTGACTGTGAGATATATTTCGACACGGGAGCCTACGCGTCGCTCTGCGGCCCCGTGCTTGAACGCGCCTGTACCCATTCGGTAGGGCCTTACTGCTACCAGAACACCAACATCCGCGGGTTCGGATACTACACCAACAACCCGCCGGCGGGGGCTTTCCGCGGCTTTGGCGTCTGTCAGAGCGAGTTTGCTCTGGAGTCTACCATCAACCTGCTCGCGGAGAAGGTTGGCATCTCCCCCTGGGAGATACGTTACCGCAACGCTATTGAACCTGGCAAAGTACTGCCAAACGGACAGATAGCGGACCGCTCGACGGCGCTCAAAGAGACGCTTGAGGCTGTGCGCGAGGTGTATGAGAAAAACGCCGGACATGCGGGGATCGCCTGCGCGATGAAGAACGCCGGCGTCGGCGTGGGGCTTCCTGACAAGGGGCGCGCCAAGCTCGCCGTTCACGACGGGATCGTGGAGATTTATGCCGCGGCCTCCGACATCGGCCAGGGATGCGCGACGGTCTTCGTGCAGATGGTGGCGGAGGCAACCGGCCTGGGGCGCGGCGAGATAAGGAACCTCGGCAGCAACTCCGAGGTGGCCCCGGACTCGGGGACGACCTCGGGCTCGCGCCAGACGCTGATCACCGGCGAGGCGGTGCGTATGGCGGCGGCGGAGCTCAGCGACGCGATGCGCGAAGTTGGCGGAGACCTATCCAGGCTGGAGGGACGTGAATTTTTCGCGGAATACTTCGAACCGACCGACCCGCTCGGCTCACAGAAACCATATCCCAAGAGCCACGTGGCCTACGGCTTCGCGACGCACGTCGTCGTCCTCGATGAAGACGGGCGCGTGTCCGAGGTCTACGCCGCCCATGATTCGGGAAAGGTCGTCAATCCTATCGCGATACAGGGCCAGATCGAGGGCGGAGTGCTGATGGGGCTGGGGTATGCGCTGACGGAGAATTTTGATCTGAAGGACTGCGTGCCGCAAAATAAGTACGGTACCTTGGGGCTGATGCGGGCCAACCAGATACCGAATATCGAGGCGATCTATGTCGAAAAGAAGGAGCTGCTCGACGTTGCCTACGGGGCTAAGGGCATTGGGGAGATCAGCACCATCCCTACCGCGCCTGCCGTGGCGGGGGCCTACTATGCGGTGGACCATATCTTCCGCACGAAGCTGCCGCTGAAGGATACGCCTTACAGCAAGAAGAAAAAATAAAAATCCTGCCTGTTGACAATATCTCAAATTCCTATATAATATTCCCCGTTCGGCCCAATTGGGGTATGGTGCAACGGCAGCACGCCTGACTCTGGATCAGGTAATCGAGGTTCAAATCCTTGTACCCCAGCCACTATCATCGCGATGTGGTCCCTTCGTCTAGGGGCCTAGGACGGCGGGTTCTCAGCCCGTTAACAGGGGTTCGAATCCCCTAGGGACTGCCAAATATAAAATAGAAAAGGACCGCTGCGAGAGCGGTCCTTTTCTATTTTTTCCACAGTGAGACGGCACGGCGTCTGAAAATAATAGATTTTGGCTTCCCGCATAAAAACATTGCCAAAAAAGTTCAAATAGCTAACATAAAACTATAGCTCAATATCAGAACTCGTGATATGATAGTATATTGGAGGGGAGTTGTATTAATGGCTGATCCCGAAAAAAAGAAGTGCAATACACGTAAACGTAGGGTCAAAAGTGCCGATCTTTTTGTCTGTCCGCTCGGAGGAATGGGTGAGATAGGTAAAAACCTGACGGTATTTGGCTATGGCGACGACTATATCATAGTCGATTGTGGACTTAAGTTTCCAGAGGAAGATATGCTGGGGATAGATTTTGTGATCCCGGACGTGGAGTTCCTTGTGGAGAATAAATCAAAGATAAGGGGTATCTTCATCACCCATGGACACGAGGACCATATAGGCGCGCTGCCGTTTGTGCTGCCGCGCATCGATGTTCCCGTATACTGCTCAAGACTCGCCGGTGGCCTCATCGAAAACAAAATGATCGATGCCAATACCGGCTATGTTCCTGAGTTCCACTACATCTATCCGGGCGACCGGATCAAGGCCGGCTGCTTTGAGGTGGAGTTTATCCAGATGTGCCACTCTATACCGGATGCGAACGCTCTGGCGATACGTACACCCGCCGGCGTCGTTGTGCATACTGGCGACTTTAAGTTTGATCCGACGCCGATAGACGGCAACCGTTCGGACTACAGCGCTCTCGCGCGCCTTGGCGACGAGGGGGTGCTGCTGCTGATGTCCGACTCCACAAATGTGGAAAAGCCTGGGGCTACCCCATCGGAAAAGATGATCGGACAGACATTTGAACGTCTCTTCCGGCTTTATAAGGACAGGCGTATCGTTGTGGCGACCTTCGCGAGCAACCTGAACAGGAGCCGCATGATAATAGCTACCGCCGCGCGCTTTAACCGTAAGGTGGTGCTTGTGGGGCGCAGCATGATAGCCAACGTGGAGCTGGCCGATAAACTTGGCTATCTTGATATACCGGAGGGGATCGTCATTACGCCTCAGGAGGCGGATCACCTTCCCGACAACCGCGTCGTCGTCCTGACGACCGGCAGCCAGGGGGAGCCTTTCTCCGGCCTTGTGCTGATGAGCCGCGGCGCGCACCGACAGGTGAAGCTGGGCCCCAGAGACCTTGTCATTATCTCCGCCACGCCAATCCCAGGCAATGAAAAACTTGTCAGCCAGACGGTGAACCGTCTCTTTGGCTGCGGCGCGGAGGTGATATATGAGCGCGACGAGAAGATACATGTATCTGGACACGCCTCGCGCGACGAGCTCATGCTTATGATGAGCCTCACCCGCCCGAAGTTCTTCGTCCCCTGTCATGGCGAGTACCGTCATTTGGTGCGCCACGCGCAGCTTGCGAAGGAGATGGGCGTTTCCGCAAAGAATATTTTCATACTTCAGAACGGCGACCTTCTCAAATTTCATGGTTCGGCGAAGGCGGAGATAGCGGGGCATGTACAGGCAGGCCCCGTACTCATCGACGGCGTCGTCCTTGGGGAATTTGAGGGCAGCATCCTGCGCGAACGCCGCGAGATGGCGGAGAACGGCCTTGTAGTCGTGTCGGTGGCGCTGGACAAGAATATGCGTCCCGCGGCGCCGGTGCAGATACAGACGAGAGGCAGCGTCTATTCCGCGGACGACGGCAGCACCTTCCGTGAACTTGAGAATGCCGTGCTGAGCGCGGTGACGCAGTTTGCGCGCATGCCTGGGGCAAAGAGAGAGACTCTTCCTACGGAGATACGAAAGAGGATACGCGACGTCTTTGGCAGAAGCTCGCGCAACTACCCGACAATCATTCCTCTGATCACATATATATAGAGGATTATAAAATTCAAATTATGCGGCTATAATAAGCCGCATAAAAATTGAGGAGAGGTTCTTTATGTCTATAAGCGCTGTTCTTCAGGTATTGGCTGGTGTGGGAATTCTCATCTACGGTATCATCATCATGGGAGATTCCCTGCAGATAATCGCTGGAGACCGTCTTAGAAAGCTTATAGGATCACTTACCGGGACGCCGATCAAGGGCATGATGGTGGGAACTCTGGTCACCTCCATCCTGCAGAGCAGCAGCGCCACGACCGTTATGGTGGTCAGTTTTGTAGACGTCGGTTTTATGAACCTGATGCAGGCGATCGGCGTCATCCTCGGAGCCAATATCGGTACAACGGTCACTGGACAGCTGATAGCTTTTGACATCACGAATGTCGCCTATGTCTGCGCTCTGGCCGGCGCCGCAATATGTATCCTCTGCCATAAGAAGCGCCGCAAGCAGATAGGCATCGGCATCATCGGCTTCGCGCTTCTATTCATCGGCATGAATATGATGCAGGAGCCGCTGAGTTTTTTGAAGGAACGCCCCGATCTGCTCATGGCGTTCGGCAGCCATCCGATCCTGGCCTTCATGGCGGGACTCGTTATCACGCTGATAGTGCAGTCGAGCTCGGCCACCGTCGGCCTGACGATGGCGGTCACGGCTCAGGGAGTAATTCCGCTGCAGACGGCGATCGTCATCATCCTTGGAGACAATATCGGTACGACCATAACTGCGGTCATCGCCTCTCTGGGCGCGAACCGTTCAGCTAAGCAGGCGGCGGCGGCCCACGTCATGATAAAGGTGCTGGGTACGGTAGTTATCCTGATGGTGCTGCCGATGTATACGATGCTCATCGAACTGACGGCGACGACCATCCCGCGCCAGGTGGCGAACGCGCATACAATATTCAATATCATCATCGCCTTTATGTTCCTGCCCTTCGTCTCACAGTACGCGAAGTTCATCCGCAGGATCATACCGGATGATAAGAACGCGGCGGCTACAGGGACTATCTACCTTAACCCGGCGCTGATCACGGCTTCGCGGGCCGCAGCGGTCGACGCGGTCCGCAAAGAGATGATTCGTCTTGCCTGTCTGACGCTGCAAATGATCGACAACTGCCGCCGCATCCTCATAGAGAACAATGAGAAGCTTGTCGACGAGGTGGGGCGCGCGGAGCTTAACGTTAATGAGATGACCCATGAAATCGTCCGTTACTCTATGGAGACCGGGCAGACGGGACTCTCGACGGACCTCTCCCTTCTGTTGAACTCATGCACCAACGCGGTGGGAGATGTGGAGAGGATCGGCGACCACGCGACGAACCTTGTCGAAATGTACCAATACCTTCAGGACCATAAGCTCGCCTTTTCGCAGTTGGCGCTTGAAGAGGGCAACGAGATGTTCGAGCTGGTCATATCTGCCCTGTCAAAGAGCATCCAGGCCCTTGAGGACGAGAATCCGGCGCTGGCGAGAGAGGTCCTGGCGCTTGAAGAGCGTATAGACTACATGGAAAAAACTTTGCGCTCCCAGCACATCGCAAGGCTGAACGCCGGTGGCTGCAGCCCCAGGGCGGGGGTCATATTTATCGATATTCTCAGTAATCTTGAACGTGTCGGTGACCATGCGAACAACCTTGCGATGGTGGTCTTCGACATCAAGAGGCTCCATCATAGTACAAAAAATGTAAAAGCATGAGGTGTTTGTAAATGAATTTTGATGTGATAATACTCGGCCTTGTACAGGGCTTTACGGAATTTCTGCCTGTCAGCAGCTCCGGCCATCTGGCGCTCGCGAAGATATTTCTTGGCATTGAGCTGCCGCCGCTGAATTATGACCTCGTGCTGCATGTGTCCACGACGCTTGCGACGATACTCTTTTTCTTCTCGGATATCCTCACCTTTTTGGGTCAGTGGTGTGCCGGTTTCGTAAACGCAGAGGCCCGCAAGAAGCTGGGCTGGCATATCGGCTGGGCGGTGATTCTCGGAACTCTAATAACGGGCGTTATCGGCTTCGCCCTCAAGAATTTCGCGGAGGAGGCATCCCTTAACTCTCTGTTGGTTGGTATCGGCCTTGTCATTACTGGAATACTGCTGGTGATCTCGCGCTGGATACGCGAGGGTTACGGACGGGTAGCGCTGATGGACGGCGTCTATGTAGGCATCGCTCAGGGTATCGCCGTCCTGCCAGGCATATCACGCTCTGGAATGACGATCATGGCCGGACTTGCCGCGGGGCTTTCAAAGGAGTCGGCCTTCCGCTTCTCCTTCCTGCTTTCGATCCCGGCAATAATCGGGGCCACGCTGGTCCAGGCGCTGGAGATAGGCGGCTGGCATAATTTTGTCTCTACTTTGCCCTCCGGCTGGTTTTTCGGAGCGGTCTGCGCTTTCCTCAGCGGCCTGCTTTCGCTCTTTATCCTAAAAAAACTTGTGATCGCCTCGAAGTGGTGGTTTTTCGGCATATACTGTCTCATCGCTGGACTATCTGCCATTGGTATAACATACCTGGGAGCGTGGTAACGTGTCGTTTATCAAAAATTCATCGATTCGCTGGGGCGTGATTCTGCTCTGCATGATCTTAGGTACCTGGCTGGGACTGTTTTTCCAACGTTTCCCGGCTACCGCGGTGCTCTTCGCCAATGTCGTTGACTTCACGATAGACATCCGCCAGATAGATCTCGTGATGGTACGGATCGGTTTTCTCTTTGCGCTGAAACTCAACCTGGGGACTCTGATCGGCGCGATCACCGGTATCGTAATAACGCGATGATCGGTAAGATCATACTGGCTTCCGGCAGCCCGCGGCGGCGCGAATTGCTCGCAGGCCTTGGCTGGGCTTTTGAGGTGATTCCGCCGCAGGTCGACGAAAAGAAGTTCGACGGCGAGCCGCCGGCGGAACTTGTAAAGCGCCTTGCCGAAGAGAAGGCCTCCTGCGTCGCCTCCCGGTTCCCTGGAAACTGGGTGCTTGGGGCCGATACGGTGGTAGCTCTCGATGGACGGATACTCGGCAAGCCGAAGTGCGAAGAGGAGGCTGCCGCGATGATCGCGGAGCTCTCCGGGCGTATGCATTCAGTCTTTACCGGCGTAGCGCTGATCGCCCCGGACAGGCGTAAACTTGTACGCGCCGAAGAGACGTGCGTCACCTTCCGGCCGCTGGAAAAAGAAGATATCTCGGCCTATATCGCGCTTGGAGAGAGTATGGACAAGGCGGGAGCCTATGCGATCCAGGAGAGGGGCACGCTTCTCGCGGAGCGTATAGATGGTTGTTATTTCAATGTCGTCGGGCTTCCGCTCTTTCGTGTCAGCCGGATGTTCGCTGAGATGGGGATAGGACTTTCGGAGCAATGGAGGATCTATAATGATGAATAGAATAAACAAACGTACACTGCTGTACGCCGCCCTGCTGCTGGCGATGCTGCTGGCGCTGATCGGACTCACATCGCGCCTGCGCGCGGAAAACTCAAATAAGACAGTCGCCTTTATTACGGAATATAAGGATATTACCTCGCTTGCCTATCAGTATTCGGAATCGCCTCTCTCGGTGTGGCGGAAAATAAACGCGCTCGGCGTCATGGGGGTGGCGGTCTCCGAATATACCGGAGACGAACTTGCGATCCATAATCCGCTGCCGCTGCGTTTCGGCTCCGCGGCTTCGATGCTCAGCGTTAAAGACGCTGAACGGGAGCCTAACAGGGCGGTTTTACGTTACCCGGCAAAACTATCTTACGCTGATATACTCTATAAATACATCAAGACAAAACTTCCAGCCGCTGAGCTGGTGACCGGTGGTGAATACAACTACATCATGCTTCCCGGTACAGTGGAAGAGTTCAAGTTCTCTACCTTTGTCCCCGACATTTCCGCTCTTGAATTTGCCTCGAAACACAATATACCCGTGCTCTTCCGTCCCGGACCCTGCACTCCTGCCTCTGGGAAAAATGTCGCCGAAGCCTTCCTATTTCTTACGGACAGGTTCCCTCAAATCAGGAACATAATTCCCGCCGGCCTGATCGTCTCCGGCTATCCCGAGATCGGACCCCTTGCCAAGGTGATGAAGGACAAGGGAATCACTCTTTCACAGGTGGAATTTGTAAAGCAGATAGGCGTGCCGCAGCTGGCCGCGAAGATCGGTCATCTTGTCATTCCGATGCACAGCCTTACGCGCGACGAAATAATCTCACGCAACATAAACCGCGGTTCGATAGCCGACCGTTTTATCAGGGCGGTACACGAGCGCTCGATACGTTTCATTATGGTCCATCCCTACGACCTGCAGATGGGCGGACGTCTGGAAATATTCACAGCGGATCTTGCCTCTTATAAAGAGGCGCTAGAGGCGCGTGGCTATCATCTGGGCTGGCCTGAACCGCTGCCCGGCTGGCCCGCGCCGCTGGCCGGAGCGGCCGCCTGCGGGCTGGTGGTCCTCTTTACCCTCTGGTTCTATATTTCACGGCTCACAGGCACTGAAAACGGAGATGTCAAACCGATGCAGGCTCTTGTCCTCTTTGCCGCGGCCCTCCTGCTTGGCGGGGCTATGTGGAAGATATCTTTTGCCGCGAAACTGCTAGGTGGGTTCTGCGGCGCCCTGGCTGCCACAGAAGGGGCGATGACGGCGCTTGAGAGCTCGGAGCGGCGTCTCAGAGGCGCGGTCATCGGCCTGCTTATCGTCGTTGCCGGAGGCCTTTCCATCGCCTCCTTTTACGGGACCTCCGCAGCGGCGCTGCGGCTGACGCCATTCTCCGGCGTCAAGCTTACGCTGCTTCTGCCGCCGCTGCTGCTGCTCTTCCATGACCTTACGCGGCGCGTCCATCCGGAGACGATCGGCGAGATCGTCGTGCGTCCCGCGATATGGGGCGAGCTGGTGCTGATCGGCGTGATGCTGCTGGTGATGCTCGTGATGGCGCTGCGCAGCGACAACGTTTCGAATGTTCCCGCGCTGGAGGTGGCCTTCCGTGACTTCATGGAGCGCGTGATGGTAGTGCGTCCGCGAACGAAGGAGTTTCTTATCGGTTATCCGGCGCTTGTTTTGTACTGGTATCTGGTACGCAATAAGTATATTCCGCACTACCGCGAGGTGGTGCGTATCGCCGCGGTGTTGGCTTTCTGCTCGGCAGTGAACACCTTTTGCCACTTCCACACGCTTCTTTACCTCAGTGTGATCCGCGTGCTCAACGGCTGGTGGCTCGGCCTGCTGCTGGGAACGGTCGGCGTGGCGGTTCTGCACTTTGTCCTTATTCCGCTTTGGCGGAGAGTTTCCAAAAGCCTTTAGCTCCCTCGGGAGAGAAAAATTGGGGAAAAAATTCGACGTACTCCTTCTCGGATACTACGGCTTCGGCAACCTCGGTGATGAGCTGCTTGCCGAGGCCGCCGTCTCTCTTTTGCGTGAAGCCGGAGTTGAACGAAGCCGGATCGCCATCCTGTCGTCTACGCCGGATGACAGTGAAGAACGTTTTGGCGTCGCTTCCTTCAACCGCTGGCGGCTCGGCGACGTGGCGAGAGCCTGTTCGGATAGCCGCACGCTGCTTCTTGGCGGCGGCGGTCTTTTTCAAGACAGTACGAGTCTGCGCTCATGCCTCTATTACTGCGCGGTGATGCTGATCGCGAAGATGAAGGGGCTGCGGATATGGGCAGTGGGGCAGTCTGTGGGCCCGCTGCGCTCAAAGGCGGCGCGGGGAGTCACTCGTCTGGCTCTTTCGTTATGCTCGTATATAAGCGTGCGTGACGAAAGTTCGCTGAAAATGGCCGGAGATCTTGGCTTGAGCGCTGAGCTCACTCCCGACCTTGTTATGTCGCTCGTACCTGAAAAAAACGCGGTAAAAGAGCCTCTGATCCTCTTTAACGCGCGCCCCGGATACGGGGATCTTGCGCGGATGACGGCCGAGAGGTGCCGTGAAGCCGCCGATGCAGCTGGCTGTGAAGTGCGCGGCGTCGCCCTTGCCGCCGAGGATGCCGCTGAGATCGAGAGACTGCACTCTCTGCAATATGTAAAAATCCGCGATATAATAACTGTGAAAAACTTAGAGGAGTTTTCAGCGGCCGTTCAAGGCGCGTCGGGAGCGGTCGGTATGAGGCTTCACTTTTTAGTGCTCTGTCTGCTGGCCGGAATTCCGCTTGCCGGATGCGCCTATGATCCGAAGGTTTTGGGCTTCTGTATGCGCTATAATGTCGAGGTAGTGGGCGAGGGTCCGGTAGGGCTCGGTAAACTGAACGATAATACTGTGCAAAGCAAAGCCGCGGCGGCGGTGCGTGAAAAATTTACTGCGGGGCTGCGCGGCGTGTTAGGTGATAGAAATGGATAACAAAAGAATTGAAGAGCTGAAATCTATAGCGGCCGAGGTACGGAAAGATGTCCTGCGCATGGTTGGACTGGCGCGCTCCGGTCCCTTTGAAACATCTATGTCTGCCGCCGACCTGCTCGTTTATCTCTACTGGGAGGAGCTGCTGCTCATTCCCTCCGAACCGGGGCGAAGAGACCGTGACCGCTTCATAACGGATATACCCGCGGCGATTCCCGCTCTCTATGCCGTGCTCGCGCGGCGGGGCTTCTTTGAGAGGGAACACCTGTGGCATTACCGCCGTTTAGGCGCGATGCTTCAGGCGCTGCCGGATTTCAAGAGAACTCCGGGGATCGACGCGCCATGTCTTACGGTGCAGCCGGCGGTGGCGATGGCCGCCGCCATCGCGAAGGAGTTATCCCGCGAGGAGGAAAAGCCGCGCGTCGTATTTCTTACAGCCGGTCTCTCGTTTTCATCGGAAGAATTTATCAGAGAAATGAAACATATCGGCCTTTGCGGTATTCCCAACCTTCTTGTCGTGATCGCCACACGCGAATCGGAGGCTGACGGCGGTTCGAGCGTTAGTACAAACAACGTACGAATGTTATCTTCCTGTGGCTGGGAGGTCAGGCAGGCGATCGCGGAAGATCTCCGCTCTCTTGAAGAGGCCTGTAATTCCTTTGACTTCAAAGATGGCGGTCCAAAGGCGCTTTTCGTCTCCATAGCGGGCGCACTCGGACTCTCCGTATCTGATTCGGGACAGTCCGAGACAGCGCATTCGCTGAGTATGGGAGAACTGGATCAGGCGTTGGAAGAACTGGAGGTAAAATCCAATGAGCATTAACGAAAAGATATCGACATTTGCCGCCTTTTGTGAGCTGATCACGGAATACGCGCTGAACGATGAAGACTTCCTTCTGCTTACGACCGAAGAGGTAACGGAGACGGAGCTTTTTGACAGGCTGCCTCCTGAAAAGTATATTCGTACGGAATCATCGGTGGCGGGTGCGCTTATGCGTGCCGCCGGCAGCGCGATCGCCGGTAAAAAAACCTGGCTGCTGGGACGCGTCGCCGAACTCACGGGGTGCGGCTACGCGCAGATACGCGAGGCAATCGCGCTGCCCAAGCTTCCGGTGCGTATCGCGGCGCTGAACGGCGGGCTCTCCTGCGCCCACGAGGGGGCCGCCGTTCAGCTTTTGGAAGATCTTGCCCTTATGCGTACCATTCCCAATATGAACGTCTTTATTCCCTCTGACATGGCTGCCCTCAGAGGTATCCTCGAGAGGAGTGAAAATACCTCCGCGCCGCTCTACATGCGGCTTGGCTGTACGCCGGTACCGGCGCTGGACGATTCCTACGGCGAATCGTTCCGCTTTGGCGGCGCGCGGATACTTCGCAGCGGAACTGGCGTAACGATATGTGCCTGTGGTATCATGGTTAGTCAGGCCTTGCTTGCCGCGGAGCAGCTTGAACGGCAGAACATCAGCGCCGAGGTCATAGACTGCTACAGTCTGAAGCCTTTTCCCGAAAGCGTTCTGCTTTCATCCGTCCGCCGGACCGGATGCTGCGTCGTCGCGGAGGAGCACGGCAACATCGGCGGCCTATTCGGCGCGGCCGCTGAGTGTCTGGGCCGGACATATCCGGTGCCGCTGCGCTGTGTGGCGGTAGAGGATCAATTTGTAAACAGCGGTACTCCCGAAGAGCTTCGCGAGTACTACGGACTGACCTGGAAAGAGATCGTTGACGCGTCCGCCCAAGCGTGGGCGCTGCGCAGGAGGTAATTTGAAATATGGATATAAAGTTTTCCGGCGTCACAAAGATATTTGAGCCGGATATCGTTGCTTTGGAAGATGTTTATCTTAGTATAGACCGCGGAGAATTCGTCTATCTGGTGGGGGAGACGGGCTCCGGCAAGACGACCCTTATGCGCTGTATATTCCGCGAAGTCATTCCCTCCAGGGGGCACATCAGCGTAGGCGGACGCGCGCTGCGGAAGATGGGCCGTTTTGAGCTGGCCCTGTTCCGCCGCGACATCGGCGTCATCTTTCAGGATTTCAGCCTGCTGCCAAATATCACCGCCTTTGAGAACGTCGCCTTTGTGCTCGAGGTGATGGGGGTTCCCTCGCGTGAGATAGAGGAGCGTGTCGCTGACGTACTGAAGACTGTCGGCATCTGGCGGCGCCGGAACCTTTATCCGCCGCAGCTTTCCGGCGGTGAGCAGCAGCGCCTCACCATCGCGCGCGCGATCGTCAACGGACCGTCGCTGATATTGGCCGACGAACCGACGGGAAACCTTGACAGCCATACGGCCGACGAGATCATGCAGCTGATGCTTGACATCAACGCCGCGGGGACCACCGTCATCATGGCGACGCACAACCAGGCGATCGTCGATACCTACAGGCACCGCGTTGTTGAGATAAGACGCGGACGCATCGTCCGCGATGACAAGGAAGGAGGCTACGAGGCTGATGTCACGTATTAAATATATTCTGAGAGACGGATGGCGTCTGGTATGGCGTCATTTCGGCATGAGCCTTCTGACGGTCTTTACCGCCATGTCCGTCTTTTTCGTGATCGGGGCGACGATGCTCTTTATCCTCAACATAAGAAATGTCATCGGCACGATGGAAAACCAGCTCTCAATACAGGCATATATGAAGCCTGACACCGACCTTGAGGCTGCCGCAAAGAGGATAAAAGCGATGCGCAATGTTAAAAGTGTAAAAGTAATAACTAAAGAAACTGCCCTGGAACGGCTGCGTGCGCGTCTTGGAAATCAGGCCAACGCGGTGACGCTGCTTGGTTCCAACCCTCTTCCAGCGAGTATCGAGGTTCGCGTCAGCCGCGCCGCGGAGGTTTCGGATACCGCCCGCATGCTGATGGCGATCCCCGACGTGGACGATATAGTATACGCGGGGCATGTCGCGGAAAAGCTGACGCGTCTTTCGACCTTTGTCGAGCGTTTCTCTTTAGTGATGCTCATCGTAGCGCTTGCCGCGAGCGGCGTGGTCCTCTTCAACACTATCAGGATAGCGGTATACTCGCGCGCCGAGGAGATAGACGTGATGATGAAGGTTGGCGCGACCTCCACCTACGTCGCCTTTCCCTTTGTCATCCAGGGGTTCATTCTGGGACTGACGGGCGCGCTTGTCGCCTCCGCGGCTCTGGGATATTCCTACTTCAGCGCGGTGGCCCGCCTGAAGGATATGCTGCCGTTCCTCTCATTTATCGAATCGCCTCGGCTTCTCGCTAAGCTGAGCCTTGTGCTCATCTGCTGCGGGACGGTGGTGAGCCTCTTCGCGAGCCTTATCGCCGTGGAGAAATTTATCAGGAAGGCGGCTAAGCCGCTTTAACCCTGCGGCGCTAGTTATGGGCATCCAAACAAAAAAAGTCCGGCTGATAGCGTTCCTCTCCGCAGCGGTGCTGCTCTGCGCTCCGCTGCCGACACTTGCCGCGGCGAAGACGGCGGCCCAGATAGAGGCGGAGATAAAGCAGCAGGAGCGCGAGTATCAGAAGATACAGAGTCAGATGTCGAAGGTAAGCAAAAACATCAAAGAGACGCAGCGCAAGGAAAAGAACGTCACGCAGCAGATCGGCGTCCTGAGCCAGAAGATAACGGTGACCCAGCAGAAGGTCAACGTCGTGAGCCTCAAGATGAGAAAGGTGCAGAACAACATCTTCGCCCTCTCAAACAATATAAAGGAAGCTAATAAAAACATCAGCGCCGCTCAGGAGATACTTAAAAAGCGGCTCATAAACATTTACAAATACGGCGGCGTCGCCGAGTTCAACCTCCTGCTCTCATCGCAGGGGGCGGAGGATGCGCTTGCGAACTCTTACCTTCTGGGTAAGATCGCGGAGCAGGACCAGAAGCTCATCAACGACCTTATAGAGCAGAAGCGCCGCCTGACGATGACGCAGGAAGAGCTGCGTAAGGAGCATCTGCGTCTCAAAGGACAGACCAACGAGCTGAAACAGCAGAACAAGGAGCTGAAGAGCGCCGCCGACGAGCGCAATGAGCTGCTCGCCAAGGTCCGCAGGGACAAGAAGCTCTTCATGGCCGAACAGGCCGAGCTGCAAAGAGCCTCGCAGGAGATGCAGGCGGCGATAAAAAGACTGCTGGCCGAGAAAAAACGTCTGCGCGACGAGGCGAACAGAAGGCAGGGAAAGCCGGTCACGCCAACGCCGAACTACTATAAGGGCGGACGCCTTGCCTGGCCGGTACAGGGAACGATAACCAGCCAGTTCGGTACGCGTGTGCATCCTGTCTTTAAGACGAAGATAACCCATACGGGACTTGATATAGCCGCCCCGAAGGGTACGCCGGTCAAAGCCGCCGATCCGGGCGAGGTCCTCTATACGGGCTGGATGCGCGGATATGGCCAGGTGGTCATCGTCGACCATGGCGGAAATCTTACCACCGTATACGCCCACCTCTCGAAGATAGAGACGACGGAGGACGCGAAGGTGACTCGCCAGACGGTGATTGGCCGTGTCGGTTCGACCGGCGTCGCGACCGGCAACCATCTGCACTTTGAGGTGCGCGTGAATGGCAATGCGGTCAACCCGCTGAAGTACCTCAATAAGTAAAAGAACAAAGATAAAAGAAAGGTACGTGATAGATTTGAGATCGAAGATATTGAACATCGCCGCGGGGATGCTGATAGGGGCGCTCCTCTGCGTCTCTCTCTATAAAATTCCCCAGGCGGTGGGCGCCGACTGGGAAAAGAGCCTGCCCTTCACACCGCAGCAGCTGGCAATAATGAAACAGGTGAAGCTGGCACTCTCCACCTATCAGGTGGACGGCGACAAAAAGGGCAAGGTCGACGACATGAAGATGTACTACGGCGCGCTCAAGGGGCTGGTCGAATCCCTTGACGATCCCTATACGCGCTTTGTGGAACCGAAGGCCCTTGAAGAGGAAAACATGGAGATGGAGGGCGAGTACGGCGGCCTTGGCATCTACATGGCCTCGCGTGACGGACGCACTATAGTCATCGCCCCCATCGAGGATACACCCGCCGACCGCGCCGGAATCAAGCCGCTCGACGAGATCATCAAAGTCGATGACAAAAACGTTATGGGGATGGACAGCGACGAAGTCGTGAAGATGCTGCGCGGCCCCGCGGGCAAACCGGTGACCATCCAGATACGCCGCAAGAACGTTGATAAGCTGATACCGGTGAAGATCGTGCGTGAGATTATCAAGATCAAGACTGTGCGCATGGAGATGCTTAACGACGGCGTCGCCTACATAAAGCTGAATCACTTCAACCTCAAGACTGACGGGGAGCTGCGCGCCGCTATAAAAAAGGCGACGGACAAGAAAGCGAAGGGCATCATTATGGATCTTCGCAACAACCCAGGGGGGCTTCTCGACGTCTGTGTCGACGTAACCTCGCAGTTCATTCCCAAAGGTGTGGTCGTCGGCATGAAGGGCCGCTTTGAGAAGGCCAACGATACGCTTTACGCTAAAGAGGGGCGCGCGAACAACCTTCCGCTCGTGGTTATCGTAAACGAAGGAAGCGCGAGCGCCGCCGAGATATTTGCCGGCGCTGTCAAAGATCACAAGCGCGGTACCATCGTCGGTATGAAAACCTTTGGCAAGGGGTCGGTGCAGACGCTCTTCAACCTTCCCGACGGCTCCGGTATCTATGTGACGATCGCGCGCTATCACACGCCGTCCGGCTTTGTCCTGGATCACAAAGGACTCCAGCCCGACATAAAGGTCGAGGGAGAACCTAAAAAGGACAAGAAAGAGGACAAACAGCTTCAGAAGGCGCTCGGCGTGCTCAAGCAGAAGATCAAAGAGAAAAAATAGGACGGCGCCCAGATGGGTAAGCATTACCGAAAAGAGGGGCGCGGCGGCTCCCGCGTAATAAGATTGGCGCTGCTGCTGCTCCTTATCGCGGCTCTTATATATGTGGCAGCCGGACGCCTCGGCGCTCCGGTCGCCGAAAAACCGCAGGACAGCGGCACTGTCGCCGTCAGCGCCGACAGGAGCGCGGACGCGAAGCTGAAAGACAGGGAGCCGTCCGCTTCGGCCGATGTCGCCGTGGTTTCTCTTGATACGCAAAAAAAAGAAAAAGAGGACAGTCCCGCAAACAAAAAACCGCAGGTGGTGGATGAAAAATACGGCGGCCCCGTGCCGCTGCTTGCCCTCATCGTCGACGACGGCGGCGGGCAGATGGAATATACAAAACGTGTCGCGGCTCTGGACATTCCGCTCTCCTGGGCGATAATGCCATATCTGCGCCATTCAAAAGATACTCTGGAGCTTGCTAAGTCCAAGAGGATTCCCTGCCTGCTGCACCTGCCGATGCAGGCTGAGATAGACAAGGACAGTTCGCAGTATATAATCGGCAAAGGTATGGACGCGGATGAAGTCCGGCAGAAGACCGCCGCCGCCCTAGATTCGCTGCCCGGCGTCGTTGGCATAAACAACCACCGCGGTTCGCTCGCCACCGCCGACTCCAAGTTGATGGAGCCTGTGATGGCGGAGCTTAAAGAGCGCGGCCTCATTTTCGCCGACAGCCGTACATCGGGCAAGAGCGTCGCCTACCAGACCGCTGTGGCGGCGGGGGTCCCCTCTGTGCAAAACCGCGGATTTCTGGACAACACCGCCGACAAAAACGCCATTGCCGCCCGCTTCCGCGAGATCGTAAAGAATGCCCAGCGGCGGGGCTCGCTGGTCGTAATATGCCACTTCCGCCCATCTACGGTGATGTTTCTGGAAGAGCTTAATAAAAACTACAAAGAGCTGCCCGTGAAGCTGGTAACGATCCCCGAAATGCTCAAACTCATGAAAGAGAGCTCTGCTGAACCGGAAGGGGGTATCTGATGGTCTCCTCCGAAAATAACATCGTCGTTGGCCTGCAATGGGGCCAGGAGGGTAAGAACCGGCTGCTTGACTTTTTCGCGAACCGGTCTGAAGTCATCGTGCGGTTTCATGGTTCCGCATCCAGAGGGCACGAGATAACCGCCGGCGGCGAACATTTTACGCTCGACTACCTGCCCTGCGGCATTCACCACGCAGGGAAGCTCTGTGTTATAACCCACGGTGTGACCCTTGACCTTGAGAAGATAGCGGAGGAGATCGCCGGACTCACAGCGGCGGGAGTATTTTGCTCGCGGCTGCTCATCAGCCCGCGCTGCCCGCTGATCCTTGACTATCATAAAAGGCTCGACGTCCTCGCCGGACGCCTGCTTGGCCATGATCTGAACCGCACGATGGAACAGCGCGGCTACGGCCACGCGGTCACGGACAACGTGCGCCGCCTAGGAATCAGGGCGGGGGACCTGCTCGCTCCGGAGCGGCTGCGCGAGAGGCTTGAACTGAACCTCAAGATAAAAAACGAATACTTTGAAAAGATATACAGCGAAAAGCCGATGGACCCCGATAAACTCTTCACTAAGATAATGAAAGAGGGGCAGCGGCTCCTGCCCTATATCGGACCGGTGGACGAGGCAGTCTCCAGGGCTGTGGAGCGCAACATCGGCACCCTTTTCGAAGGCTGCAGCGGCAGCCTCAACGATCTCAACTGCGGTATCTATCCCTATGTCCTGCCGGGGACGACCATCGCCCCCGCGGCCTTTCTCAGCGCGGGGCTGCGCCATAACGCCTCACTGCGGATAATCGGCGCCGTGAAGGCCTACTGCACGAAAAGCGGAGCCGGTCCATTTATCACGGAGGATAAGAGCGCCGTCGCCGCCTTTATCAGGACGCGCGGCAGCGAATACGACAAAATAGGGGAGACGCCAAGGTGCATCGGCTGGCTTGACCTGCCGGCGCTTAAATATGCCGCGCAGATCAACGGCGCGGACCTTCTAGCCGTGACGAAGCTCGACGTCCTTACGGGGATAGACGAGCTGAAAATATGCACCGGCTACATGATAGGGGGAGAGCTGCGCACAAGCGGCGACCTCACCGCCGAAGAGTCCGCCGCCGCCGAGCCGGTATACGCCGCTTTTGAAGGCTGGCGCAACGAGCTGCCGGGATGCACCGACTTCAATCTGCTGCCGCCGCAGGCTCAGGCCTATATCCGTTTTATCGAGGATTTTATGGGGCTGCGCGTCATCTGGACCGGCCTTGGAACTCAGTGGGGCAATGCCCTTTACAGGATAAATTAACCGGCCGGCGGGAAGGCAAAAGCGGCGAAGCCGCTAAAACAAACTCTCGGGCAAAGGCGCGCGCGTTGGCTCCGCCACCTCTATTATCCACGAAGCAAGCCTGGTGCCGTAGCCTACCGCCTGACGCAGGGAAAAGCCTCTTATCAGCGCCTCCGTGGTTCCCGCGAAAAAGGCGTCGCCCGCGCCGCTTGAGTCTGTTACTTTCGTTTCTATGGAGGAACAAAAGCCAAATTCCCCCGAGACGGCATCATAGTATACGGAGCCGTATTCTCCCAAAGTCACCACCATTGATTTAAGACTGTTGGCGTCGACGTATCCGCGCAGCAGAGTGAGCACCTGTTCAGGCTCCCGCGCGTGGACCTCCCTTTCAAAAAGCCGTCCAGCCTCCGTCTCATTGCAGATATAACACGCAAGGCCGCCGAGCATAGCACGGTTGCGGAGAATGACCTCCATATTTCCCGTTATACCGTAGACCTTTTTGTTATACCTCTCCGCGAGTGAGAGGACCGCTGTTGAAATATAATCGTTGAGATCAAGCTCAAGGACGACGTTTCGGCAGCCGGCGACGATCGACTCGCCCTCTTCCCGGACGATCTCCTCCATAATGGAAAGATCCGGCATCTGCGAGATGGAGGCGGCTAGATCTCCGTTCTGGTCCATGACCGCAAGCCATAATCCCATACCAGAAGAGGCGGCGCGCCGCACATGGCTGACGTCGATCCCCTCGTCTTCCAGCCTGTTGAGCACCTCGATGCCGAGTCCGTTGCCGTCGACGGAGGAGACGAACGAGACCTTTGCGCCGATGGCCGCCATGTCCTCCGCGACGTTGCGTCCGACGCCGCCGTGGATAAATCTCACCGAGCCTACATTTCTCCCCAGCGGGTCATAGCGGTAGGCGGCAAAGCCCTTACAGTCCATAAATACGGTTCCAAAGACGACGGTTTCTGCAGACATAGATAAATTCTCCTTCACGGCGTTCTTTACGCGTTAAATATTAACACAACGCCGTGAATTATAGAAAACGTAATGATAATTATTTCCCGCCGTCCCAGTATTGATCCTTTAGCTATTCCTTCCGGTGAGTGCCGGGGATCTCGCCCGAAAGTACAAGCGCGCACTTAGCCGCGCCAGGCCCCGCGAGCTCGTAGAGCACCGAAGAGGCAAGGATTATCGTCAGCAGCATGTCGCCCATATCCGGCGGCAGGATGCGCTGGGCGAGAAAGGCGAGGCCGATGGCGACGCCGGCCTGCGATATCAGCGCGAGCCCCAGCAGATTCTTCACCTTACAGGCGCTGCCGGTGAGCGCGCAGCCGGCATAGGCTCCCGCGTACTTTCCAGCGATGCGGATCAGGAAATAGACCACGCCCGCCGCGCCGAAGGCCTTTAAGCTGCCTAAATCTAGGCTCATGCCGGAGTAGATAAAAAAGGTGGACATGATCGGCGGCGAAAAATTATTTATCTGCCTGTAGAGCTCCCTGTCCTCGGTGAGGTTGATATAGACCGCGCCAAAAAGCATGCAGGAGAGCAGCGGCGAGACATTGAGGACCACGCAGGTGCCGGAGATCGCAAGCAAAAATGCGATTACAAGGATCAGCCGGTTTTCACTGCTGCGCTTCTCCGTGATCATCCTCTTAAGGACGAGGCCGCTCAGAAAGCCGAGGGCGAGGGCCAGGAGATTGAAGAAGAGCGGTGTTAAGAGATTGACAATCCCCTTGCCCTCGTTGCCGCTGATGCCGATAAAGGCCGTCGCGAGCGTAAAGGCGAAGAGGCATACGGCGTCGTCAAAGGCGACCACCTGCAGCAGCGTGTTCACAAACTCTCCCTTCGCGCCATACTGGTTGATCGTCATCAGCGTGCTTGCGGGGGCTGTCGCCGTCGCGATCGCGCCGAGAAGCAGTGAAAAATCCCACGAAAAAGAAAACATGAAGCGCATCGCGACAGAGACGGCGACTCCCGCGACGAGAGCCTCGAAAATAGTTATCACGACCACCCTCGTACCGCTGCCGCAGATGACCTCCTTTTTGAAAAACCTGCCGACGTCAAAAGCGATGAAGGCCAGCGCGACATCGCTGATGAAGCTAAGGTTCTCGATCGTCGCCTCCGGGATGATGTGCAGCATTCCAGGACCGATGAGCATCCCCGCGATGATATATCCGCTTACGTTGGGAAGCCTGAAAAGCTTCGTGATTCTCGTGGCGAAAAATCCCGCGAAAAGAATCAGTGACAGAGATAAAAGTACCAATGTAGACGTATGCGTATGGATAGCTATGACAGCCATCGCGTCAACCTCCCCTCTATAAATATTGAATAATTTGAATGTTTAGTGATATTATATCGAAGGAAAGAATAAAGTAAAATTATGAAATATTTATATGTGATAAAATTTTGTTATATCTGTGGGAGGTAAAGAGAATGCTTGACCAGAAGGTGAGAACCTTGATAAAGGTCTGCGAGACCATGAGCTTCACACGCGCCGCCGCCGAGCTTTCGCTCACGCAGCCGGCGGTGAGCCAGCATGTGAAACAGCTTGAACATGAGTTCGGTATAAAAATATTCCACCGCAAAGAGGGGGAGCTGCGGCTGACGGCGGAGGGAGAGATCCTTCTGCGTTACGCGAAGCGCTTCACCAATATGTATGACGAACTGCGCAAAAATATCCACGAGGAAAAACGCTTCCTCAAACTGATAACGGTCGGCATCACCCATACCTCGGAGAGCAACCAGATCGCCGAGGCTCTCGCGCGGTACTGCAGCATTAACGACGGTGTTAAGATGACGGTCGTCACCGATACGATAAACAACCTCTATGAGAAACTCAAAAATTACGAGGTGGACATCGCCATCGTCGAGGGCAAGTGCGTAGAGGGCGGTTTTTGGACCGTGCACCTTGACACGGATCTCCTTGTCGCCGCCCTTTCGAATGACAACCCGCTCGCGAAACATGGGATCATCATCATCGAGGAGCTGAAAAAAGAGAAGATGATCCTGCGCCTGCCGGATTCCGGCACACGCAACCTCTTTGTGTCGCACCTTGAGAGCCTCAATATCTCGATCGACGAATTCAACGTCATCCTCGAGGTCAACAATATAGCGACCATCAAGGACCTCATCCGGCGCGGCTTCGGCGTATCGATCCTCGCGAGGAGCGTCTGCCTTGACGAACTGCGGAAAGGAAAGATCACGGTGCTGCCCGTCGAGAACCTCAGCATGGAACGGGAGATAAATATCGTCTGCAATAAAGACTTTGAACACCGCGACATCCTGCGCGACATCGCCCGCACCTACGCCGAGACTTCGCGGCTCTACGAACTGGGCGTAAACAGCGCGGCGGACGCCTGACGCCATCCGGAAGTCTGGTCCTATCCGGCTGTTTCGCGCTATTTGATTTTACCGTAGGCGGGGACCTAAATACCGCGCGGCGAAAGTGCGGCTCCGCTATGGACAATATCCGCTTCGAGAGATAAAATTTCTTTGTGCGTCATTGAATATGGGAATATCAGTGATATCAGTATTTACGCGGGAGGTAATAAGGTGAAGAAAACAGCGGCATTACTGCTTGCCATAGCAGCGCTTTTTGCGTTCGGCGCGATTTCATACGCGGCGGATGACACAGTTGGCTACGTAGACGATATGGGAGTGCTGCAGCAGTTCTCGAAGTTCCAGCAGGCTCAGAAACAGCTTGACGAGCTTGGCAAGAAGAAGTCAAACACAGCGAAGGCTGCCTTTGACAAGGAGAGCGACGAGAAGAAAAAGAGCGAAATAGTTCAGAACCTCCAGTTTGAAATGCGGGAAGAAGAGGCAAAGCTGATGAATCCTGTACTCAAAGAGGTGAACGACACGATCGCGAAAGTTGCCAAGCAGAAGGGCGTCACGATCGTGGTAAACAAGGCGCTTGTCTACTACGGCGGCATCGATCTCACACAGGACGTCGTCAACGCCCTTAAGAAGTAACAGCTGTAAAATAGGCTGAATACGCGCGCCGCCCTTTGCGGGGCGGCTTTTACTTTGTCTTTTTGACTATGATTGACTTATATTGACCATTAATATATAATCATTATTGGTTAAATTCAGGCGGGCCTTTGTCCAAAATCAGAGAAACGGAGTGAAGACATTGTCGTCATCGAGTCTTACGAGGAAAATAGAAGAGTATATCGGACAGCTGCTTGAAGAGAATGGCGGAGGCACCATTTCACTTCGCAGAAAAGATCTCGCGGAACTCTTTGAATGCGTTCCAAGTCAGATAAATTATGTCCTGAGAAGCAGATTCGCGCCGGAGAACGGATTTTTGGTCGAAAGCCAGCGCGGAGGCCACGGTTACATCCGCGTGGTGCAGCTGACATTTAAAAATTGTGACGAGGAGGTTCTGCATCTTGAGGACCTTATCGGCAATAAGATATCGGAGCAGGAGTCTAAGCGGTTGCTTATGAACCTGCAGAACAGGAAGCTGATATCCGCCAGAGAGAGGCTTCTCATCGAAGTCGCCCTGCGGAGTCAGGAGGAATACGGGCGCACCCTTTATGATATTTCCATCTATAAACGGGAGATCATGAGGGCTGACCTGTTGAAAAAGTTACTTACGAGCCTTGCGCTTAGTTAGGAGGCGTTGCCATGTTATGCGAACAGTGTAAAGTCAGACGCGCGGAGATCCATCTTGTCAATGTGGTGAACGGAGAGCGGCAGGTACAGCACCTTTGCCGGGAATGCGCGGAAGCCCATCTACATCTGGATGACGTCTCGAATCTGCTGAAAATGTCCTTCTCAGTCGAGGGGCTGATGGATATAGAAGAGGCCTTCAAGGAGCTGGTGATCCCAGCGCTGCGGGGCGCCTACACCAGAAAGAGGGCGGCACGCCTCTGTCCGCACTGCGGCGGAGTGTTGCCGGATTCGATGTTTGAGGGACACACAGAGTCCCAAAGCGTTCCTCCTGTTGCGGAAGAAAAAGAGGAAGATGCCTCCGCGCGCGTTATGACGGCGGAGGAAGAGCTTTCGGAACTCTCAAAGAAGATGGAAGCGGCCGTCAAATCGGAAAATTACGAATACGCGGCGCAGCTTCGCGACAGAATGGCGGAGTTGAGGAAATCTAATATGACCCAGGGTAGTGAATTATAATGTGGCACAACTTTACAGAACGGGGCAAGCGCGTATTTCAGCTTGCGCAGAAAGAGGCCCTGCGTATGGGCCATGAGGTGATCGGGACGGAGCATGTCCTTCTGGGGCTGCTCTACGACAACGACGGCCTCATTACGAAGATACTGGCGGATCATGACGTTACGCCGGATGTGCTGGTGAAAGAGATCGAACAGTTTGCCGGAATCGGCGCTCCGCGCTACGGCCAGGTGGACCTGCCGATGAGCCCGCGCGCGAAGTGCGTGATGGATCTGGCGATGCGCGAAGCCCGCAGGATGGGCGTCAACTATATCGGTACGGAACATATCTTCCTCGCGATCCTCGCGGAGGGCGAGGGAATGGCGGCGCGGCTTCTGGCCTCGCACGGCCTTGAGCTCGATAACTGCCGGCGGCTTGTCGCGGAGCAGATGGGCGGGATGGCCTCGGAGCGCGGACAGCAGCCGCCGAGACAGCCCGAGGACCCTAGGGGCAGGACGCGCGGCGCCGCGCCATCAAAGACTCCGACGGTTGACCAGCTGGCCATCGATCTCACCCTGATGGCGAAGAACGGCGAACTGGACCCCGTTATCGGACGGGTGAAGGAGATCCAGCGCGTGGTGCAGATACTTTCGCGCCGCACAAAAAACAATCCTGTGCTGATCGGCGAGCCGGGCGTGGGCAAAACGGCCGTCGCCGAAGGGCTCGCGCAGAGGATATTCACCGGCGACATCCCTGAGATACTCAAGGGTAAGCGCGTGATGCAGCTCAACGTCGCAAACCTCGTCGCGGGCACGAAATACCGCGGCGAATTTGAGGAACGTATGCGCCGCCTCGTAAAAGAGATACGCGAGACGAAAAACATCATCCTCTTCATCGACGAAATCCACACCATCGTCGGCGCCGGCGGCGCTGAGGGGGCGGTGGACGCGGCGAACATCCTCAAGCCGAGCCTCTCGCGCGGCGAGTTCCAGGTCATCGGCGCTACGACGATAAACGAGTACCGGAAATACATCGAGAAAGACGCCGCGCTGGAGCGCCGCTTCCAGCCCGTACAGGTAGACGAGCCTACGGAGGAGGAGACGGTGCTGATCCTCAAGGGGCTGCGCGACAGCTACGAGGGACACCACCGCGTGCGTATCACCGACGAGGCCCTTGAGACGGCGGCGGCGCTCTCTAAGCGTTACATTACGGACAGGTTCCTTCCCGATAAGGCGATAGATCTCATCGACGAAGCCTCGGCGCGCGCGCGCATCAACACCCTTGAAATCCCCGACGAACTCAAGGCGCTGGAGCGCAGCATCGACGACCTTCGTAAAGAAAAGGAAGAGGCGGCCGCCTCGCAGGAATTTGAAAAGGCCGCCTATCTGCGCGACGAGGAGCGCAAGGCGAAGGAACAGAGCGAACAGTGGCGCCGTGAATGGACGGAGTCCCGCAACAAGATCACTCCCGAGATAAAGCCGGAAGATATCGCCTCCATCGTCGCGGAGAGCACCGGTATTCCGGTGACGCAGCTTACAGAAGAGGAGAGCCGCAGACTGCTGCGTATGGAGGATGAACTCAAACGCCGCATGGTCGGCCAAGAGGAGGCCCTTCACGCGGTGGCGCGTGCCGTGCGCCGCGCGAGAAGCGGCATGAAAGACCCCAAACGTCCTGTCGGCAGTTTCCTTTTCCTCGGCCCTACGGGAGTCGGCAAGACGGAGCTCGCGCGTTCGCTGGCGGAATTCCTCTTCGGCAGCGAAGATGCGATGATCCGCATGGACATGAGCGAATACATGGAACGCCATGAGGCCGCTAAGCTCATCGGCGCGCCCCCCGGATACGTCGGTTTTGAGGAGGGGGGCAAACTCACGGAGGCGATCCGACGCAAGCCCTATTCCGTCGTACTCTTCGACGAAATAGAGAAGGCGCATCCCGACGTATTCAACATCATGCTCCAGCTGCTTGAGGACGGGCGGCTGACCGACGGCCACGGCCATGTCAGCGACTTCCGCAACTGCGTCGTCATCATGACCAGCAACGTCGGCGTATCCGACAATATGGGCGGACGCTCCCTCGGTTTCGGCGGCGCGGAGGAACAGAGCGTGGCGGATGCGCGGCGGATGAAGGATACGGTGCGGGAGGCGGCGAAGAAGGCCTTCCGGCCGGAGTTCCTCAACCGTATCGACGAGATACTGGTCTTTGAGCCACTCGGACGTCCCGAGCTTGTAAAAATCGTAGACATCATGCTCGAAGAGGTGAAAAAACGCGCCAATGAAAACCATATCGAGCTTGATGTTGACGAAGAGGCCAAGACGCTGATCCTCGACAAGGGATATGACCCGAAATACGGAGCGCGTCCGCTGCGGCGCACGATCCAGAAGATGATCGAGGACGAGATATCCAACCGCCTGTTGGAGGGTAATATCTCACATGGCGATAAAATCACGGTAAGCCGCGACGGAGAATCATTGAATTTCCAGATTTGCGGTAAAAATTAGCGATAAAAATCCGGGGGCGGTAAATTAACCGCCCTCGGATTTTATTTTTTGTGGTAGCATTATGCGAGTTGAGGAACGTCTAATAATAACTCAGGGAGGAACTTTGAATGTCATTAAGAAAGAAACTTGTCATGGGGGCGGCTGTCGTCTTCTCTGTCTCCGCGGTAGCCGTATCGGCCTTTGCCGCTACTGATGAGACTGCGGTAATTGTCGGCAACGAATCGCTGAAGCCGGGTGAAGTCGTCGAGGTGCTCCAGAGCAGCGCGAGCGGCAACCCGATGATGGTGGGCCTCATGCTCACACAGGCGACCCTTGCCGAGCGCGTTGAGATGGTGAAACAGATGGCCGACGCGATGCTCTTCGCCGAGGGCGCGCGCATCAGCGGACTCGCCGATCGCGAGGATGTGGCGCTCAAGCTCAAATGGCAGCGTATGCAGCTCCTCTTGGAGGCATATCTCCAGGAGATCAGCAAGAAATGGGATATGAGCGACAAGGCGGTGAAGAAGTACTACGCGGAGCACAAAGAGGAATTCATCCAGGCGCCCGCCACACACCTCCGCCATATCCTGACCTCGTCGGAGAAAGACGCCAACAACGCGATCCTCGATATCTTCAAAGATAAAGACTTCGCCAAGACCGCCGAGAAATTCAGCCGCGACACCAATACGGCCTCGCGCGGCGGCGACCTCGGCTGGATGGAGAAGGGTGTGATGCCGGAATCCATCGACAAGGCGATAGAGACCGCCCGTCCGAATTCGCTTGTCGGCCCAATAAAAACCGACCTCGGCTGGCATGTGCTTGAAGTCCTTGAGCGCCGTCCCTCAAAGCAGCTCACATTTGAAGAGGCTAAAGATGAGATCGTGCAGCGTCTGCAGATGAGCTACATCGCGAAGGAACTTGAAGATCTCAGAAAAAAAGTGAAAATCGAGATCAACGAAAAGGCCCTTGAGAACCTCGGCGGTATTCCAGCGGCTCCCGCGGCCAAGACGCCGGAGGCTCCAGCGGAAGATAAGCCAGCGGACAACGCGGCTAAATAACGTCAGCATATATAGAAACTTAGAAGGGGCCGGCGATCTTAACGGTTGCCGGCCCCTTTTTACGAATATATTACCGATTTACCCTCTTCATTATCAGTTACAATATACAGGGCGCGAATAATTTTGCAGAGGAAGATTTATTATGGATGCTATTACCGGCTATCACAAACAATTTCTTGAATACAGAGGCGAAATGTTCCTCGAACTTCTTCTGAAGGATATGGCGACGATACTTTTTATCCTCTTTATCCTCCTAGTATGGTATCTTATCGATAAAGCCATACCATATCTTATGATGCATATCTTCCAGGTCGCCGGTGAGCGCACGCGGAATACCGTCTACAAGGACGATGAAATTCGACGCGCCTGGCTGATGTACCGCATGTCCACACTGCGGCAGCTAACGACCCAGATGCTGCGCGTGCTGCTCGCCACGGTGATGTGCTTTGTCGTCCTTAACGCCATCGGCATAAATATAAAACCCATCCTCGCCGGTATCGGTATCGCCGGATTGGGCATATCGCTCGCCGCGCAGAACCTCATCCGCGACTTCATCAACGGCGTGCTGATAATCGTGGAAGACCAATACAATGTAAACGACTGGATACAGATAGGGAACTACCAGGGTACCGTCGAGCACTTCACTTTGCGCCTTACGCGCCTGCGCAGCCTTGAGGGGAACCTCATCATAATCCCCAACAGCACCATTCAGGACGTCATAAATTACACGAAAGACTGGTCCTACACCGCCATTTACGTGACGATCCCCTACGAGGGCGATTATGACGCGGCGAAGAAAATACTGATGGAGCTTGCCGATGAGACCGTCAAACAGGGAGATCCGAAAATATTCCCCGACCCGGTATTCAACGGCATCACCGAGTACGCGCAGAACGGGATCAAATTCCGCTGCTTCATAAAGACGGCCCCCGGCTACCAGTGGCGGGTGGGGTACAGATTCCGCGAAGAGCTGCACAAGCGCTACACGGATGCGGGAATCAAATTCGCCTACCCGGCGGTCAGCAACTACCTTGAATCTTCCGATCCCGCCGTTCTCGCGGAGATCGCTAAATCACAGGAGCTGCGCTCCGCGCAGAAACCTCCTGAAACGGGGAATCAGCGGCAGGGAAATTGAAAATATCCCGGCTGACGGAAGCTCCGGCTGGGGCAGCCGCACTGAAACGCTAAAAAAGCCGGAGATAAATACAGAGACGATAAACGGCGGTTTAGCACAGGTTTTTGGCTCCCTCTCTGAGGGAGCTCCACGCGAAGCGGGGTGAGGGAGAGTTGGCCTTATGTTCTCCCGCGGCTTTTGCCGCGGGCTCTGTTTGGCGCGGCTTCCGCGCCAAACAGAGCAACACTCCTTCCGTCTCGCCGCAAAAGCGGCGGCGATCCACCTTCCTCAAAGAGGAAGGCTTTAATAAAAAAATGCCGTTTATCATCGATAAGCTGAAAGCTAAACCGTAATTTATCCTTTTCCTGCCAATATATAAATAACGTCTTGCCTTTATTCCGTCTCCCCGGGCTTGACCCGGGGGCCAGCGGCTTTTGGGTTTTTGCGCGGCGGTCTGTACGTATGAAAAGGGCGCGGCTCTTTCGCCCGCGCCCTTTCATTGTCTTTTATCTGTCCTTTTTTCTTACTTTATCC